>DBGFNI010000116.1:0-42449 GCA_048527645.1 Eubacteriales bacterium
AATACGGTTTTGATCAATTCTTCACTTTTTTGCTTTTTGCTGCATTTTACGGAAAAAAATTCATAATTGCCGATTTGTTTTTTCCGCGTCCTTCCTCAAACAAGCAAATCAGTGCGCTGCTTTGTTCTTCGCGCCGATTCAATTCCCGAAAAAACCCAATATTAACAATATATTAACAAAAAACGCTTCGTAATATGTTATACTGATCATAGTGTAATTTTTTGAAAGATGTCCCGGACTGACGGGAAATACAGAATGATGCCCGAAATCAAGAATGACCGTGCGCATGCTGAATTTTTGCCGGTGTTCCGCATCAACCATTCACATGGCACGCGCGGCGAGATGAAATGCGAGCTGCTGTGCGACAGCATGGAGTCCGTCGCAAAAATTCAAACGCTATATTGGGACATGCTCGGAGAACATCAGGCGCGTGTCCTGTCGCTCCGCGGCTGCGCCGCGTCTGTGATTCTCCGTGTAGAGGGAGTGGATTCCCCGGAGCAGGCGCAGACGTTGCGGGGAAAATATCTCTATGCCCGGCGCGGGGAAATCCGCATTGCACCCGATCAGTATTTTATCTGCGATCTGATCGGCCTGCCGGTGATTGACGCCGGGACCGGACGCAAATACGGCGTTTTGCAGGATATCACAGACAATCCCGCAAATCAGCTCTATCATATCAAAACCTCCGGCGGCATTGTGCTCTTCCCTGTTGTCAAGCCGTTTATTGATCATATTGATTTAGAAACCGGAATTTATATTTCTCCGATTCCCGGTTTTTTCGATGAGGAAACGTGATGCGCTTCGATGTAATGACCCTGTTTGCGGACATGGTGCGTACAGTTTTGGATGAAAGCATACTGGGCCGTGCGCAAAAAAAGCAGCTGATTCAGATCGGCGTGCATGATATCCGCGCCTTTGCCGTCAACGACTACGGTCGCGTGGATGACACACCGTACGGCGGTGGAAAAGGCATGCTGATGATGGCGCCGCCGATTTACGACTGCTATCAGAGCATCCTGCGAGAATATCCCGTCCCGCCGCAAAACAGACGTGTGATCTATCTCTCCCCGAAGGGGAAAACCTTTACGCAGTCAGACGCGCAGCGCCTGTGTGGCTATGAGCAGCTTATCTTTTTGTGCGGCCACTATGAAGGGGTCGATCAGCGCGTACTGGACGAAATTGTTGATGAAGAAATCTCTGTGGGCGACTATGTGCTGACAGGAGGAGAACTGCCTGCCTGCATCGTGATCGACGCGGTCAGCCGACTGATCGACGGCGTTTTGTCCGACAAGGTATGCTATGAGGAGGAGAGCTTCAGCGAGGGACTGCTGGAGTATCCGCAGTATACCAGACCGTATGAATATCACGGCAAAACGGTGCCGGATGTCCTCATCAGCGGTCATCATGAAAACATCAGACTTTGGCGGCACGAACAATCTGTTGCACTGACGCGGGAACGACGCCCGGATCTTTTGCAGAATGTCCATACCGAACAAAAAGATTGAATTTGAGAAAGGAGTGGTATCTTGAATCAATCGAATTCCCGCAGTCATCTTTGGGAAGGCTTGAAGCGCTTGCTCTCGCAAAGTGTCATTCTTGCTTTTTTATACCGTCTTTGCTGCCTGATTTATCAAAAAGCGCGGCAAAGCGCAATCGGCACGTTTCTTTGCGCTTATGACGAAAATAACGGTCTGATCAAAAACAGCTTCGCCGCGCATATTTTTTCCCGCATTTCCGTCAAGCAGAAAATTCTGCGTCCTTTAAAGTTTTTCTTTGCAGAGGCGTTCGGCAACAGTTTGATCTGCAATAAAATCCGTTCCGGTATTCTGTCTTTCACCAGGATTTCTTCTTCGCAGATCGGGCTGTCTCTGCTGTTCTTTTCCCTGTCCGCTCTGACAATGGAGGGCATCTCTGCGATCCGCGCCGGGCTTGACGCAATGTCCGGCACGAATCTGATTGTCTCTTTGGTGATTCTGATCAGCAGCTTCACCTTGCTCGGAACGCGCCAGCCGATCGGTATCTGCGTGCTGCGCAGCCGCTTTTTGGGACCGATTTTGTTCGATATACTTGACATCGACGGCAATTATATAAACGACGAAACGCCTGTCAAGGCATATCCTGTCGTATCCATTGTGATCGGCACGGTGTGGGGTCTGCTCTCTTTCTTTGTTCCGTTGCTATATCTGGTTGTGCTCCCGTTTGCTCTGCTGGCGCTGTATCTGATCCTGTGCCTGCCGGAGACCGGCGTGGTGCTTTCCCTGTTTGCTGCGCCCTTTTTGCCGACGATGGTTATGGTTGCGATCATCTCGTATGCCTTCTTGTGTTATTTTATCAAGCTGATCGCCGGGCGCCGGATCATGCGCTTCGAGCCGTTGGATTATGCGGTTGTGCTGTTCCTGTTCCTGTATATTCTCGGGTCGTTTACGTCGATTGACTTTTCTCTCTCCGTACTTCCGACGCTTGTTTTCACCTGCTTTATACTGGGCTATTTTTTGGTCGTCAATCTGATTCGGGACGAAAAGTGGTTTCGCCGCGCGCTCACCGCGCTCACCCTTTCCGCTTCTTTTGAAGCATTGTACGGCATTTATCAAAACTATTTTTCCAAAGCAGACAACACCTGGCAAGATACGGAAATGTTCGACGATATCGCGGGACGCGTTGTTTCCACGCTGGAAAACCCGAATGTTTTGGGCGAATATCTGATCCTGTGCCTGCCTCTGCTCTTTTTGTCCATTTGGATCGGAAACGGCACGCAGGAGAAATTACGTCGGTGCATTCCGTTTGTTCTGTGCAGCACATGTCTGATTTTCACATGGTCGCGCGGCGCTTGGCTCGGTTTCATCTTTTCCATGATCGTGCTGCTCCTGATGCTCAGCCGCAAGAGCCTGATGCTGTGCTTTGCCGGCGTTGCTGCGGTTCCCTTTTTACCGTTTGTTTTGCCGCCGAATATTCTGCACCGCTTCACCAGTATCGGAAATCTGAAGGATTCCTCAACAAGCTACCGTGTCAGCATTTGGAGAGGCACCCTGCGAATGCTGAAAGATCATTTTTTCTCCGGCATCGGCAGCGGAATTGATCTGTTCCCGTTGGTCTACCGTGACTATTCTCTGATCGGTATTGAAAAGGCGCCCCATTCACATAATTTGTATTTACAATTGCTTGTAGAGATGGGAATCTGGGGCTTGCTTGCATTTCTCCTGATCGTCCTTTTCTGTGCCAAGACAACCTTCCATACCGTAAACCGTGACAAAATGGATCGCAACAGATTGATTTCTGCCGGACTGTTCTGCGGTATACTGGCGGTGCTGATACAGGGTATGACCGATTATATCTGGTATAACTACCGCATGTTCCTGATTTTCTGGCTCTTCGTGGGGCTTCTCTCCGCCGCCGGAAAAATCGCATCGAAAAAAACAAGCGTGCTTGACACCTTGATGTAGCCGATATTGCAAAGCAGAAAGGATAAATAAAAAATGGCTGATGTGAAAAGTAAAGGAAAGCGCCTGAACGGATTTGATATTTTTCTGATTGTTTGTGTTGCTCTGGTTTTATTGGCAGCTGCTGCAATTTTTGTACTGCCGAGGTTTTTCGGAGACAATCAGGGCGCCGGGGAAAACGAAAATGTCAAGATTCGTTATGTTCTGCGTATAGAAAGCATTCCAAACGCGGCGCTGATTGACATCCAAAACGGCGAAACCGTAATGGAAAATTTAACCTGTGACCCGTTGGGCACCATCGTTGATGAGCCAACAATCTTTCCCTCTGTTACAATGGGAAAAAATATGCAAAACGGCGAGTTGTTTGAAACAAAGATTCCCACTCAAAAAACAGTGGAATTAACGGTTGAGAGCGATGCGCTCAGAGATACCTCGAATTACGAAATCAACGAGCATGAAATCGTCGCGGATACCTATATTTCCATTCGTACAAAAAATTTTTACGGCTATGCGCTGATCGAAAACATTGAGGAGGTGGAAGCAGAATGAACGAAACAAAGAAAACACACCGCTTCAATGTGGTAGATTTGATTATCGTCATTGTTCTGATCGGTTGCGTTGTCGGCATTGTTCTCCGCGAATACAGGAAGACAACCTTAGAAAACGGCTCGCTGACAGAAGACGGAAAGATTACCGTTTATGCAACGGCTGTCATACCTTATGTGGAAAATGAGCAGATCAGCATGCTGCAAACCGGACAAGACTTTGAAGAGGCAACCGACGACGGCGGCTCGTACGGAACGCTGTACTACTATTCCGCCATTGCCGACGCGCGTGAGCGCTATGCGCTCAACGACGGGCGGCAGTATACCACCGTCAACCCCAAGCGAAAAGATGTATACTGCGTGCTGGAATTTCGTGTCACCGATACAGAATTCGGTTATCTGATTGATAACCGTCGCTATCTCGACGCAAATTCTGCAAAATCCGTTACCAACGGCGCAGTGAAAAAGAATCTTACTGTCCTGCAGGTTTTCACCGACAGCAAACTGGCTGTCGCATTTGCCGACGAACTGGCATCAAACCCGAAGAAGTATGATTATCAGGAAGGCTCCGACGTTTATGCCCGCGTTGTTGATTGATGCATTGATCGATACGCTGAAAGACTGCCTGCGGCTCTTGCCGTTTCTCTTTCTGACGTATCTGTTCATGGAATATCTGGAGCATAAAACGCAGAAAAAGACCGTTTCCATGCTGCGTCACGCCGGACCCCTCGGTCCCCTGATCGGCAGTGTGCTCGGCGCTTTTCCGCAGTGCGGTTTTTCCGCGGCGGCAGCGGGCTTTTATGCCACAGGTGTGATATCCTGCGGCACGCTGATTGCGGTTTTTCTCTCCACCTCAGATGAGATGCTGCCCATCTTTCTTTCCGCGCTGGCAGAGCATTCCCTTTCCCTATCCGCGATCCTGAAAATTATCGGGATCAAGATTTTGCTGGCGTTTCTATTCGGCTGTCTGATCGACGCGGTATTGCACCTGTTGCTGAAAAAGCGCGACCCCGCAGCCCATGAAAACATTCACGCGGTGTGCGAAAAGGAGCATTGCCACTGTGAAAACGGTATTTTGCGCTCTGCACTGCATCACACCGCTAACATTCTATTTTTCCTCTTTGTTATCATTTTTCTGCTGAATGCAGCCGTCGCGCTGATCGGAGAAGATCGCATCAGCAGCTTTGTCGCTGACACCGGTGTGCTCTCCGTGTTTCTGACCCCTTTGATCGGTCTGATTCCGAACTGTGCGGCAAGCGTCGTGATCACACAGCTGTTTTTGGAGGGAATGATTGATTTTTCCGCTATGATGGGCGGACTGCTGACCGGCAGCGGCGTCGGGCTGTTGGTGCTGTTTCGGCAAAGCGGCTCGTTGAAGCGAAATCTGTGCATCACATGCGTCATGTACCTGATCGGCGCTTCCGTCGGGATTATCATGCACGCACTTGCCTTTTCACCGGTATAACGAAAACATTTTAAACATTAATAAATCAAAAATTATTGTAAGGAAGGAAACATAATTATGATGGAATACGGACTGCAGCTTTACAGCGTCAGAGACGCAATGGAAAAGGATGTGTACAGCACGCTCAAGGCGGTTGCACAGATCGGTTATACCAGCGTGGAATTTGCCGGCTTTTTCGGCGTCGAAGCGCCGACCATGAAGGCGTGGCTGGATGAGCTGGGGCTCAAAGCCAGTGGCACGCACACAACCATTTACGAGGTGCGGGATCATTACGATGAAATTGTTGCCTACCATAAGACCATTGACTGTAACAATCTGATTATCCCGTGGGCTGATATGTCCTCGCCGGAAAAGATCCAGGAACTGCTTGGCCTGATCCGAGAATATCAACCGCGTCTCGCTGCGGATGGAATCACACTCGGATTCCACAATCACGCACAGGAATTTGAGGTAGATGCAACCGGCACACTGCCCTACGCAATCTTGGAATATTGCACCGATCTTTCCTTGGAAGTAGATACTTATTGGACCTTTGTCGCAGGCTTGGATTCTCCCGCTGTCATCGAACGACTGCGTGACCGCATTCAGTTCATTCACCTCAAGGACGGCACGGCGGATAAAGTCGGCAAGCCGCTCGGAACCGGCGAAGCTCCGGTTGCTGCGGTAGTCAAAAAAGCGAAAGAACTCGGATTCTCCATGATCGTTGAGAGTGAAAACCTCTTCCCTGACGGATTGACAGAAGTGAAAAGCTGCTTTGAATATCTGAAATCCCTGGAAGCATAAAGTTTCATACACGCAAATAGATTTATGCCCCGGCATTCCTGATTTTTCAAAGCAGCCGGGGTATGCTTCTTGACAAACTGCCTGCAATCATAGAATGTCATAGAAAGATTGAAAGAAGTGAACAGAATGAAAAACTATCTTCAACGTGTTCTCCCTCTGCTTTTGGCGTTTTCTCTGAGCATTTCCCTGTTTGTTCCCGCCGCCGCGCTCACAGCGGACGCAAATGAGCCGGCGCAAGCCCTTTCCGACGGCGTGTATATGCTGCTTGACCCGGTTACGGGTATGGCCCTGTATCGGACAGACAGTGACACCCTGGGGGCGAGATCTCCCGACGGATCTGAACTATTTACCGTTTGCAGCACAGACGGCGGCTTTCTCCTCTCTGATCAGGAAAGCGGAAAAGCCCTGAGTGATCGGGCAACCTTCACTGCAAATGGCAGCGTCTTATCGCTGACATGTTCGGCAGGCGGCAAGGTGTCGGTTGCTTCTGCTGACGGCTTGGCATTAACCAGAAGCGGCGACCGAATCCTTTTTGCTGACACAGACGACGCTGACAGTACACTTTGGCAGCTTTTGGCGGTCGATACCTCCTTTGCTGATGCAAAACAAACCGATGCAACGGGATCTGAAGGACAAGCAGAGCTGAGCGGGTCATCTATCTATTTCCCTTTAGCACGTTCTGCGGCAAGCTCCACTGTGTATGCTTGGGGCATTGACGTTTCAAAACATCAGGGGACGGTGAACTGGACCAGCGTTGCAAATTCCGGCGTTGATTTTGCAATCATCCGGATCGGCTACGGTTCTTCAAACTCTGCCTCTATCACGATTGATTCGCAGTTTTATACCAACCTCAACGGCGCGTTGAATGCCGGACTTGACGTCGGACTGTATTTGTACTCCTACGCGATAAATGCTACGAGTGCAACCTCTGAGGCAAATCAGGTGGTTTCGATCATCAAGAACTACCCGGGCAAAATTACATATCCGATCTTTATGGACATCGAAGATTCCGTGCAGGCGTCTGCCGGCAAAACGAATAACACCGCTGCCATTCGCGCTTTTGTTTCAACTGTAAAAAGCGCCGGATATTACTGCGGCTACTACTCCTATCTGTCTTTTATCAATAATTATTTCAACAAATCGCAGCTGACAGATATTGATCTCTGGATCGCTGCCTACGGCGCCAATGACGGCTTGCCGCACAGCAGCGTTCTCTCCGGTTTCACCAGCAATACCTATCAGATGTGGCAATACACCTCGCGTGGCGCCTCTAAAGTGTCAGGAATTTCCAGCTCGGGCTTGGATCTTAACTATGCTTATGTCAACTATCCGTCGATTATCAAAAGCGGCGGCTATAACGGATTTTCAAATGTCCCCCAAGACGACGGAAAGAGCACCTATTTCACGGCATGTCCGTCCTACTGCACGACGATCACGGAGGGGCTGAACGCCATCGGCGTGAACAGCAGCTACTCCTACCGCGCACAAATCGCGGCATACAACAATTTCACAAACTATACCGGCACACCGGAACAGAACACCACGATGCTCAATATGCTCAAGGCCGGCACGCTATTGCGCCCTGTCACCTCCTACACCGTCACCTTTAACGGCAACGGCGGCTCTGTCACCGCCTCCTCCAAGACGATGGCCTCCGGCAGCAGCGTAAACAGCGACAGCGGCGTGAGCGCTACGCGCACCGGCTACACCTTCGTCGGCTGGTCGGCAGCCAACGACAACACCGTGGATTCTTCCCTGACCGTCACCGGCAATATGACCGTGTATGCCTGCTGGAGCATCAAATCCTACACCGTCACCTTCAACGGCAACGGCGGTTCCTCCTCCACGACCTCAAAAGCCCTTGCCTATGGGGTCAACGTCAACAGCAGCGGCGTGACTGCCACTCGCATCGGTTATACCTTCCTCGGCTGGTCGGCGGCAAACGACAATACTGTAGATTCTTCGCTGACGGTGACCGGCGCCTTGGCTGTCTACGCCTGCTGGAGTGTGAACAATTATACCGTCACCTTCAACGGCAACGGGGGTACGCCCTCCGCCGACTCCAAAACCATGTCCTATCTGAGCGTTGTCAACACCGACAGCGGCGTGAGCGCCTCCCGCACCGGCTATACCTTCCTCGGTTGGTCGGCGGCAAACGATAACACCGTCGATTCCTCTCTGAAGGTCACTGCCGATATGACCGTGTATGCATGCTGGAGCACCAACGCCTACACCGTCACCTTCGACGGCAACGGCGGCACGCCCTCCTCTGCTACCCTTTCCCTGGAATACGGCACGGACGTGTTGGATGCAGGGGTAAGTGCTACCCGCACCAATTACACCTTCCTTGGCTGGTCGGCAGCCAATGACGGCACGGCAGACAGCTCCATTCCCGTCACGGCAGATATGACCGTATACGCCGTATGGCAGGCGGGAACCCATACGATCACCTATCTGTCTGATGGCGTGAGCGAAACGCAACAGGCAGTCATCGGATTTTCCATCACCTTCCCCACACGCACCAAGAACGGCTACGCCTTTGGCGGCTGGCTGTGCCTGGCAGACGGCATTCTCTATCTGCCGGGTGAGACCTTTGTTCCCTCCGGTGATGTGACCTTCGTGGCACAGTGGACGGAACAGCGCACACAGACGGTCAGCCTTGTCAATGAGGGTGAAACAACCAAGCAAACCGTGGAAAAGAACAGCGCATTTGCGTTGCCGACGCTGACGCGCAGCGGATATGCGCATGACGGCTGGCTGTGCGCGCAGGACGGATTGTTCTACGCACCGGGCGAGAGCGTTACCGTCGCCCAGGATCTGACCTTTACCGCTCTTTGGACGCAGAGCGAAGCGCCGGCGCAGCCGATTGAAACAACCGTCGGCTTCGCACGGAACCTGCAGCTGCTCAACTGCATTGATTTCAATGTGATTGTCAAGGCAGATCAGCTGCCCGCCGGCGCAACCGACTTCCGCATGGAGATCGCACGCGAGATTGACGGCACGGTCGGCGACTATGCAGAGGCGGCGCTGAACACGGCAAACACCACTTCTACCCGCCTGTACTACTGTGTTCCCGGGATGGCGGCGGCATGGATGACCAATGAGATTCATGCGAAGTTCTACTTCACCGCAGACGGCGTGGAGTATGTCAGTCAGGAATATGTGACCAGCATCGAGAGCTACGCCGTGGCGCTGCTGGGCGTCTCAGGCGACGCAACGCTCAACACCCTGCTGGTGGATATGCTCAACTACGGTGCAACCGCACAGACCACCTTTGACGTCAAGACAGACACCCTTGCAAATGCAAATCTGACCGAAGCACAGAAGGCGCTTGGCACGCAGCAGACGCCTGCGATGACGAACATCGCCGGAAGCGAGGGGACGGGGTTAAACATCACCAATTCCGTCGCGCTGAGCGATAACATCCGCCTGGCATTTATTCTCAAGAGCGCAGATGTTGCAAACGCGGGCATTGACATTGATCAGGTGGTGTGCAAGCTGACCCGCGCGGACTACGGCACGACCGTGGAGGTTTCCGATTACAGCGTGGTCAACGGCAACTACTACTTCTACTACGACGAACTGGCGACCGCACAGTTCGGCGTTGCAGTCACCTGTGCGGCATTCGTGGGTGACGAGCAGATTTCCGTCTCTAAGACGATGTCTGTTGAGTCCTACCTCGCGGTGATGACCTCCTACGGATCCGATATACCGAACTACGATCTGTACGTCAACATGATGAAGTACAGCAATGCAGCGAAGGCTTACTTCGGATAATTTCTCCGCCGCTCGGGCAACTTTCCGAACCTCCGAAACCGCAAGTCGCTGTTTTCTGCACCCACAATAACAAAAGCGGCTCCCGCGCGATATTTGCGTGGGAGCCTTTTTGCTTTCTTTTTTTCGCTGCCGCTCCCCCCCGACGCGCTGCAAGCGCATCAAGGCAGTGGGCAAATCACATGCGAACCCTCAAAAAGAATCCGCTCTCGTGAGAGCGGATTGCTTCAGGGATAAGCGCCTGCCGCAGCGCTGTTTTCTTTTTATTCCGCGCCCGCCGCGTCAGCCGCCTGCGACGGAATCAGAATGGATGCGGCATCCTCTCCCGCGACAACACCGGGCAGTTCACCGTTCCATTTTTCTATGTATTTTTCCTGCAAAATTTTGTCGGTCAGGGATTTTTCCAGCAATGCGTTGGCCTGTGCCTGCGCCTCCGCCTCAATCAATTTCGCCTTGGCGTCTGCCTCTGCCTGCGCAACCTTGGTTTGATTTTCATATTCCGCCTTCAGCTGCTTCTGCTCGGCGATCATTTTTTCCTCCACCGCGAGTTCAAACGCGTCGGAAAAGTCGATGTTTGTCAGGACAACTGCGGTAACGTTTACATAATACTCGTCCCCTACCGCGTCCTTAATCGCACTTTCCACCGCAGGAGACATCGACGCGCGATCTGCGATGATGTTCATTGCCTTGTGAGAAGAAAGCACTGCCTTTGTCTTTTCGGTCGCGATGGACTGAATGCGGTTCTGCAAAATTTCCAGTGAGCCGTACTGGTTTGCGATGTCAATCACATGATCCGCCATAATCTGATATTGCAGCGTCATCTGAATATCCATCGTCTGCGCATCACTGGAATAAGCCGAGGTCAAAATTTCCACATTTTGCACCTTGACATCATATTTCTGATACGTATTGGTCAGCCAAAAATCAAAATGGGTGCCGGCAGTGCGAATATCCCGCGCGCGTCCCAAATGCTTCACCACAGCGACCTCACCGGTGTCCACCGTGCGAAAACTGAGCGGAACCAGAGCCAACGCAACCGCCATCACCACGGCAAAGATGCCGGCAACCATTCCCGCCCGCTTCTCCTTTTTCGCAAATGCCTTGATTGCCAAATATAGTCCTGCGGCAAGCAGAATCGCGATCAACGCTGCAAGAATCATACTGATAGCCATAAAATTTGTCTCCTTACAGTTATTTTATTTCGTCAACAGTCGGATATCGGCATACGCGCCGACGCAGAAAACATCAAAATACAGTTCTTCCGCCGCAAGCCTGCTGCGCGTTTCGGCATCCGCCGCAAGGCGCTTTTTTTGCCTGTCAGCAGTAATATCCATAAATATTTTCAGATGGCTGACATCCGCCCAAGCCGGGTACATGGCGTAGGTTCCCTCAAAAATCTGCAGCCGCTTCGGCATGACAAATGCGTTTTCATGCACACCGGTGTACGGATTTTTTCGCTCGTACATATAGGGAAGCCGCGCGTTTATCCGGGAGACCACCTGACGGCGGAACCGCTCGGTGTCCAAATCTGCACACAGCGCCTGTCCGTAAATCCTGTCTAAAAATGTATCTGCCGGATTCAAACGAAAGTCGTCCATGTGGAACACATTGCAGTCATAAAGCTGTCCCAACAGAGCCGCCAACGTGCTTTTGCCGGCTGCCGCGGGTCCGTCAATCGCGACGACCGGACGCCTTTTGTGGGTGGAGAGCAAGCGTTCCACCGCACAAATCGCCTCAAAATACTGAACAAAGCGTGCGGATACCAGCCGATAACACGGATGATACGCCTGACGGTATGCTTGAGAATGATGGACCGGCTCATAGCCGTTTTTAACATAAAAATCAAGATACTGCGCCATCTGTTTGCCGCTAACCGCAAGCAACCCCTCGTCTGCGTACTGCTGCAGCTGCTTTAGCTTGCGTGCGAAGCGTTCGTCACGCCCCCGCCGCATCTCGCCGGTGCGGATAAACATCGCCGTCACCGTTGCCGGTGAAACGCTCTCAAAGAGCTGCCGGGACAGATTCATCCGATACATTCTCCCGCCGACCGCTTCAAATAAAGGCGCCTGACATGCAGTCTGCGCGCCCAGCCGACGGATGTCCTGCTGCAGCAGAAGCAGCGCCTGCTGGCGGTCCCAAATCATGTGACCGCCGCCGAACTCACTGTGATATACCAGCTTGACATAATCCACAGGCTCCATTTGCGGATAGCGCCGGGTATGCTCCAGCAAAATATCTTTCATTGTGCTCTGCATCCGTGCACCTCACAATCCATTATAAAATATGACAGATTTCTTCCAGCGTATGCACCGTATAATCTGCCTGCCCGCGCAGCGCGCAATCCTCATCCGATTCTGTTTCCGCCTGCCGGCAAAACCAAATCGTCTGCATGCCCCATGCATGCCCCCCGGCGACATCCGCCGTCAGAGAATCCCCGATCAAAATCATTTCCGACGGCTTCAAATCCGGCAAGTCCGTACAAAGAGCAGAAAAGCAGCTGTCGAAAAAAGCCTTTTGCGGTTTTTGTGCGCCGAGCTCCTCCGAAACAAAAATATGAGAAAAATATCGCAGCAAGCCCGCACGTTCAAGTCTCCCGGTCTGCTGGTGCATCGCCGCGTTGCTTGCCGCCGCCAGCAGATATTTCTTCCAGGATAAATGCTCCAGCAGGGCGTCCGCCCCCGGAATTTTCACATTGCTGCGGCAGAGATTCTCAAAAAAGATATGCTCAAACGCTTCGCCGTCGTATACAATCCCCAATGCCTCAAAGATAATCTGCCAGCGCACCCGGTGCAGCTCCGCCTTGGTCAGCGTTCCCTCTTCTATTTGTCTCCACAGCATATTGTTGATCTGCGTAAAGGTTTCAAATTTCTCTTCGGAATACAGCAAGCCGACCTGCGCAAAGCCCTGTTGCATTGCCTGCCGCGCGCACAGATGAAAATCCAGCAGCGTGTTGTCCAGATCAAGCAGAACTGCACGAATCACGCGCGATCACCTCCTGCAAATCATCCGCAAGCGCGGTAAAGGTATCCGGTTTTGCCACGCGGATCCGCTCGGACGCATCATCGATTCCCGCCAATTGCAGCGCGGAAAGCACGGTTTGACGGGCAAGCAACGGCGTGTTGTTATTTTCACTCAGATGCGCCAGTAAGATCCGCTCCGTTCCGTTTTGCAGCAGCTCCACCGCAAGCGCCGCCGCATCATCATTGGACAGATGCCCGCGCCGGGATAAGATGCGCCGCTTCAAATGATACGGATAGGGGCCGAGCAACAGCATATTTTCATCATGGTTGGACTCCAGCACCACATATTTGGCGCCCAACAGATTCTGCCGCACGCTATCGGAAACATATCCCATATCCGTCGCAACCGCAACCGCCAGATTCCCCGCGCTAATGCGATAGCCGACGCTCTGCACACTGTCATGTGAGGTTGGAAAAGAAGACACCGTGACCCCTCCCACCCGCTCGGAAAACACCGACGGATGACAGACAATACGCTCCGCGTCGACGCCCGCGTTTTCTGCGCAGTAGGCATCGGCAGTAGACTGCGTCATATGTATCGGAACGCGGTGCTTTTTCATCAGCATCTTCAATCCGCGCACGTGGTCGGAGTGCTCGTGCGTAACAAAGACGCCGTCCAGATCATCGGGGGTTCTGCCCTGCTGCGCCAACGCCGCCGTCAGGGCACGGCAGCTGATCCCGCAGTCAATCAAAACGGATGTGCCGCCGTATTCAATATATACCGCATTCCCCTTCGATCCGGAGCACAGCGTCCCCACCCGAAGGGGAAGCTGGCCTTCATCCATTGTATCCATCACCGTGTTCCCTTTTTTGGTAAAATAATCTTAATTTGCCGCGATTTTCACATGCGGGCGAACCAGAATCAGCAGCGGCACCGCGATTGTTGCCATCACAACCGCACTGATGGCGCCGGTGCCAAGACGGACAAAGAAATCGCCGAACACATATGCCCAGGAATAATAGCCGTACAGCTTGCTGTCTACAAAATTGACCGCCGTATTACCAAGGGTGGTAAGCAGTCCGCCGGCAATGCACGCACCGTACATAAAGTGGGGCTTGCGCTCCAGCGCAACCGCCTTTTTCCGGTAAAATGCTCCGGCGACCAAGCCGACCGTCAGCGCGTACAGCATAGGCGGAATCAGATACAGAACCGTCGTCGCCGTAAAGCCGTAGGACAAAAGCTGGTTGAGCAGCTCACCGCACGCCGCGATAATGCATCCGTCCACCGCTGAAAACAGCGTGGCGCTAACCACAAGCGTCAAAAACTTGAAGCCAATATGCACATTTCCCAGTTTCAGCGTAAAGAGGCTCAGCACAAAGTACAGAGCGATCATCACCGCATCCAGAACCAATCTTTCCAATCGTTGTTTTGTCATAAAAATATACCTCTCCAATATGATATTTTGACAATATTCGTTGCAGTCGTTGTCCTGCAAACAATATTGCCGGAGAGGCATATCGTTTATCATAGAACAGCGGGATGCGACGTTTGTACCGCAAGGAGACGGATGGTGTCCCGCGCCTTTTCGTTTCCGGATCAACTCCCCGTTCCCGGAACACTTAACGCACAAACATCTACTCTGCATCTTTCAATTGTCTATTGTATTTTATCATATTCTTGCGCAAAATTCAACCGTTTGATACAACTTTTGCAAATTCGGAAAAACCACCGAAAAGAAAGAGCCCGATTTCGGGCTCTTTCAATATTCTGTTCATTTTATTTATCGTAGGGCTTCCATTGCGGCAACGCACCCAGTTCATCAATAATAAGCTGATCGTAGTATGCGTCGTTCTCTTCGTGCCAACGTGTGAACCAGCTGCCGTCCTCCAGACCCGCACGGGTGCGGAACCAGTGGTGCATATATTCGCCGTTGCACGTGAATTGATCGTCCGTCCAGCCGGATTTTTGCTCATTCGTGATCTCGCCGTATGCAAAAATACAGCACTGACCGCCAGGGTTCATGGGATGCTTCGAATCAAATTGCAGCCAGAAATAATTGTAGTTAACCTCATATGCATTGATGATGTTGTTCAGATAGTCTTCCCAATAATTGTGCATATACCATATGGTGTTTTCGACATTCGCCTCAATTCCCAAATATTCATATGCGCCACCCATAACCGGATAGAATCCGGCTTCGGTATTATACAGGCAAGCGCCTCTTTCCATCGCCTGAATCACGCGGGCATTGCATACCTTTTCCATGATTCCGTCACTCCACATATGCACGCTGTATGCAACATTGTTGTAATCGGTGATCGGCCAAAGAATGGAAACCTCAGCATGCTGGCCGGCCTCAGGCGTGTTGGCGATCAAAATGGAATCGGGGTCATGTTGGCGGATAATATCAAACATTCTCTTATATACAGGAACCAGGATTTCATTCCAGGTATACTCATATCCCGCAAGCGTGGTGACATATCGGCCGGTGACATCCTTGAATCTCTTTTCTCCTGACTCAAACTGCGGATAATTCTTTCCGCCGGTCGGCTCGTTATACATCTCGAAAAGGATGTGATCCGTGTCTCCGAAGCGCTTCATGAGGTTTCCCCAAAATTCTGCCTCCTGATCCTCGTAAATGCGGGGGTCGGCTCTGACATAAGCGGGATCGGCATTTTCAGCTTTTTCCTGATCCAATGCCATCGACCCGTCTTCCAGATAGCCGTGCCAGTCAACGCAAACATACAGCCCGACCTTTTCTGCATTTTCAATCAGATCGTACAAATCCCGGAAAATGGTTTCACGGTAATTCTCGTCGTTGCGTTCATACAGTTCAGTCAGCTCCAATTCTGCACGGATGGTATTGATGCCCCAGTCATCTCTGAGCCATTTCAACTCGCTGTAATCGCCGCAGAAGGTGGTTCCGTCGTCCAAAGTCATTGCAGCATCCTTCCAGGTTGTTACGAATACACACAGACCTGACACGACAAATTTTTCGCCCAGCTCATTGACAAAGTGGTTGTCTTCCACCGACAGCGCGCCGTTCAGCGCCAGGGGACTCTCATCCATCAGATCATACAGTCCCACATCGCTGTAATCACCGCTGAAGGTCACAGCCGTCGCACAAACCGCCGTTTCGGGCGTCTGATATTCGATCTCCGTCAACAGCGTTTCGCCGGTAACCTCGATGGTGGTATATGTGCGGTCTCTGCCCAGCACATCCACGCGTTCGCCGTCGCAGTAAAACACAACTGCATTGTTGTCTCGCCAAATGACATCATAGCTGTGCGCCTGCCCGTCAACGGTGAAGTGATCGGCAGCGTTGATGCGCTTGAGATTTTCTTCTTCTGTGTCTGGCGTTGACAAAATCACGGCGGATTCGTCTGTCAGAGTCGCGTTGAAATGAAGTCTGCCCGTGGTGAAGGACAACTCAGAAAGATCCTCGGTGTTCAGATTTTTCTTCAAGAATCCGACACAGCGCACTGCAGGTGCATCCTGCTCCTCCGGGCGAATCAGATCATAGATTCTGCGGTTGAGAGAAACCGCAGCGGCACGGTCTGTTTCTGCCTTGGGATTCAAGTAACCTCTGTCATCGCCCTTGAAAACGCCCAGGGCAGACAAAGCGGTGAAGGATTCCCGCGCATATTCCGATATGCTTGCCCGGTCAGGGAACATAACCGCACCCTCTGTGCCGATTTCACACTCCAGATATCCCGTCAAAAAACGGTACAGCATGGTACTTGTCTGTTCTCTGGTAATCGACGTGTCCGGC
The DNA here is from genome assembly GCA_048527645.1 of Eubacteriales bacterium. Classification (GTDB taxonomy): domain Bacteria; phylum Bacillota; class Clostridia; order Oscillospirales; family CAG-272; genus HGM12669. The sequence continues at coordinate 16,738 of DBGFNI010000116.1, forward strand.
GCAAAAATAATTTTCCCGTTTCGGATGCCGACGCCATCGGTAATGCCGTTCTCATATCCCCACAGAGCAGCCGTGTATTGCCATGCAGCAGTCTTCACATCGTCAAAGGGATTGCCTGCATTTTCCGTCTTTACATCGCATCCGGCAAGGCGTGCCGCACGATATAAAAAGGTGATGAACATTCCTCGGGTCAATGTCGTGTCCGGCGCAAATTTTTCGTTGCTCACGCCGGTGGCGATATGGTTTTCATACGCCCAGAGAATGTCATCCTTTGCCCAGGATCTCGTAATATCCTCAAACGGCAATTCAGACTCCTCGGAGGATGCGGCCATGGGGCCGACCGCCAGGCATGACAGCAGCATAACGATTGCGAATAGTGCGCTTAAAAATCTTTTCATAAATGTACCCTCATAATCATCACGGTAACCAACATTGTAGCACAGTGTGTCATTGGACACGCTGATCCATCAAAATTTTAACAAAAAAAGGCAACCATTGTCAATCCCTTTCGGAAATAATTCATTGAATTTTTTAGTAATAAGATTTTGTGAAGAAAGCGAAAAGAGCCCGGAATCGGGCTCTTTTCGCTTTGTATTACATGTTGTTACGATCCGAAGTGCGGCGGAAATTCATCCATATACTCCGCCAACTGGTAAACATGGATATAATCAATAATATACGCCGTGAAATCGCCTTTTTCATAGTCGGCGCGTACCTCATCCTCCGTCATGCCGAATTTGGTCGGATCAAACCAAATCTGATTCGTGTTCGGCCAGGTATCATCCGCATAATAGCAGCTGAGGAAGATCATCGAGGGCGCCTCGCTCAAAGGCGTCTCCGGGAAGGTACCGATCAGGTTTCCGTCGTAATAAATCGCATATCCTTCCTGCGTCCACAGATAGCCAACCGTGTGGAACTGCCCATCAAAGAAAGACGAATCGGGAATCGCATATGCCATTTCGGTGGCAGTATCGCTCCGTTTCATGCGGTTTCCGAGGATGTACCACTGATCGCTCTGATACGGCAACCCCTCCACATTCCAGTGCCCTGTGGAGAAAAACTTGCCGCGCTGTTCATCGAATGTTCCGGTTGCTACCGTCTCGTGCGGCAGCGTCTCAAAAATATCCATCTCCACAAACGGCTTTGTCTGTGCCGGGTTGTCCGCCTCATAATAGCGATCCGCACCGACTGAAACCGTCCAGAAGGTCGAAATGAATCCGGCAGCCTGAGAAGGCTTGAAGCGAATCTCATAATAACCGTATGTCTGATTGAATCTGCCGTTGCCCGTATCGAGTCCGGCAATTCCGTTGTTGTGGTTGATACCGTTGTCAACCTCGTCGTCCTCGTCGTCATCATAATAATGCTCGGGATAGGTGCCGGTCATATACAGCATACCATCCTGTGTGTACATACGCTCGGACAAGGGCAACTGCCAGTATGGTTTATTCTCTGTCTCCGCGTCCGGGTATTCTTGTTTGCCCCAGATATCGTCGCGCCAGCCCTGCTTGCCCTCGCCGTCAAAGTCCTCGATCATCGTGGGCACCAGCTGAAGCGCCGGATCCAGATAGCACTGCCAGGTACTGGAATAATAGCGGTACAGCCGCTCTGCCAGCACGGCAATCTGCGCACGCGTCGCCTTGCCGTTGGGTCGGAAATTGCCGTTGTCGCCCTGATACAGTCCGATCGCCGTCATTGTGCTGACTGCCGTCTGTGCCCATTTGCCGATCTGTGCGGCGTCGTGGTATGTCTGTGCCAAATCCACGCGCGCCTCGCTCAAATCCACCTTGAAATACTGTGTGAGCAGATTGTACAGCAGCTGGGCGATCTGCTCCCGGGTGATGGAGGCATCGGGCGCCATGATGCCACCGCCCATGCCGCCGATCACGCCGTTTTCATATGCCCATGTCATCGCATCCATGTACCATGCGCCGTCGTGCAGATCTGTGAACGGCAGCGTCTGCGTTTCCACGCTCATGTCCCGCTCCAGATTCTTCACCAGATTATAGCACAGCTGGGTGTACATTGCGCGGGTCATGTCGCGATCCGGCTCAAACGCACGCACGTTGCCCAGTCCCGACATGATGCCGTTTGCCACGCACCAGTAGATCCCGTCATAGCTCCATCCCGCCTGATCTGACGCGCTCTTGGGCACGTCGCGCAGATAGACATATTTTTTGTAGTTGGGTTCGTACCACGCGCCGGCAAACGACGCCAGGGTGCCGACGAGCAGCGCGGCTGTCAGCAGCACCGCCAAAATTTTTTTTGCGGTATGTTTCATGAAAAATCCTCCTGATTCTATTCACAACGCCGAAAAGACGCCGTTATGGGTTTCACTCCGAGGCCAGCGCCCCGATGGCTTCCGTATAATATGCGGGAACTTCATTTCCGTAATAATTCGGTGCATACTCCTCTGTATACTCTGCCAGCTGATACACATGCACATAATCAATCACAAACTGGGAGATACCGTTTTCGTCGAAATCTTCCCGATAGCAATCTCCGTTGTACGGGCGCTCCGCGTCGGTATTCCAATAATAAAGGTTCAGACGCAACACCGCAGACATGTCAGACAGCGGTGCCCGTGAAAAATCGCCTGCGTAATTTCCATCATACCAAACCTGATAGCCGTCTTTCGTCCACAGAAAGCCAACCGTGTGATACTTTCCGTCAAACATGGAGGAATCGGGAATGAAATACGGATTGTCCTGCTCACGCTCCAGACACATTTTATTGTGTGCGACATACTGATGCATTTGCTTTTCGGAGGAGTTACCCTGCCAGTGGTTCCAATGCAGCGTGGTTGTGAGCTTATCGCCCTTGATCGGCACCTGCACATTATTCCGGCTGGTTTCGAAAATGTCCATTTCAATAAAGTTTTCATACGGGTCAAGCTCGCTGACATCGACATCCTGCGCAGGATTGCCCGAACCGTCGGTCGGCCACTGGGGATACCCGTGCGCATTGGTGGTCAGCCACCACGCGGAACATATCGCACGCGCGGGGCAGGGCTTGAACCGGATTTCATAATAGCCAAAGGACTGTGAAAATTTATTTGGAACATCGTGCCCGCTGAACAAACCGCAGATACCGTTATCATTCGTGTTGTTGTCTCCGGGCCAGTAAGCGTTCATGTACAGATTTCCGTCCTGCGTATACATCCGTTCCTCCTCCGCAGGCAAAAACGACGCGGAAGAATAGGAGCATGGCGTCCAGAAATTGTCGTTCCAGCCCTGCTTGCCTTCGCCGTCAAAGTCCTCGAGCATCGTGGGCACCAGTTGAAGCCCCGGATCCAGATAGCATTCCCAGGTTCTGGAATAATAGCGGTACAGCCGCTCCGCCAGCACGGCGATCTGCGCACGCGTCGCCTTGCCGTTGGGTCGGAAATTGCCGTTGTCGCCCTGATACAGTCCGATCGCCGTCATTGTGCTGACTGCCGTCTGTGCCCATTTGCCGATCTGTTCGGCGTCGCGGTACGTCTCGGTCAAATCCACGCTCGCCTCGCTCAAATCCACCTTGAAATACTGCGTAAGCAGGTTGTACAGCAGCTGCGCGATCTGCTCACGGGTTATGGATGCGTCAGGCGCCATGATGCCGCCGCCCATGCCGCCGATCACGCCGTTTTCATATGCCCACGTCATTGCCTCCATATACCATGCGTCGTCGTTCAGATCGGTAAACGGCAGCGTCTGCGTCTCCACGCTCATGTCCCGTTCCAAATTCTTCACCAAATTATAGCAAAGCTGCGTATACATCGCGCGGGTCATGTCTCGATCCGGCTCAAACGCGCGCACATTGCCCAGTCCCGACATGATGCCGTTTGCCACGCACCAATAGATCCCGTCGTAGCTCCATCCCGCCTGATCGGACGCGCTCTTGGGCACGTCGCGCAGATAGACATATTTCTTATAGTTGGGTTCGTACCACGCGCCGGCAAACGACGCCAGGGTGCCGACGAGCAGCGCGGCTGTCAGCAGCACCGCCAATATTTTTTTTGCAGTATGTTTCATGAAAAATCCTCCTAAATTCTATTCACAATGCCGTTATACGGTGTTTCACTCCGAGGCCAGCGCCCCGATGGCTTCTGTATAATATGCGGGAGCTGTCAGCAGGAAATGCACGTGGATTTCAAATCCAGGCGTTTGATGATATCCTGCTGAATTGCAGGGGACAAATCCAGAAAATTGACAAAGGTGCCATGAATCCGCATGATATATACGCCGCTGGGCGCATACTTTTCCGGATCCGCCAAAACCTTGCGTAGAATTTCCGGGGTTGTGACATTGACATACAGATAGAATGGGCTGACGCGCTCGGTGTTTTTCTCATTGAAAAACAGCGGCGCGATGACACGCTCATAAAATTGCAACCCCTTTTCTGCATCGGTTTTGCCGTTGAAATACTGTGGGTCAATGCCCAGATGAGAAGCATACCCGCCGCTCATCTTTTCAAACGGCAGCTCCATATTGGAAAGCATGCGGAAGCCTAAACCGTTTTCTGCGCTACCCCACAGTGGATCGACGCCGTAATTCACCATTTCGCGGGACTTTCTGCCGTCCGGCGTTGCACCGACCCAGTATCCGTACAGCAGATGTGTGGACGGGCTGCTGAAATCAGGGCGAAAGGCATTGCCCAAATTGTTTTTGAGCGAGGCAACAATATCAGCCGCACGGTTTGTCACCTCCGCGCACTCGCGGTCAACGCCCTCGATGTGATTGCCAAATTTGTCTGCGTCCAACAAAAACTGATGCAGCTGCTCATACCCCTCAAAGTTCGCGCGCAGCGCGGGCAAGAGCTGATCTTGCCATTCCGGCTTCTCTGCAAGCAATCTGTCAATGGCAACAAGACTGTCCGCCACCACGGAAACGCCGTGAATCAGGCATCCGCTGCCGTTATATTTCGTTCCCTGCCGCGTCACATCGCGCACATCAATGCCGCTCTCCACACCGCCCATGACACAGGAGAGAAACGGAACGCGCAAATGGGACAGCGCTGCGGTCGCACCGTTTGCCGATTTCGCCATCGACGCGGCAACGCGCTCCACATTGCGCCAGTATACCTGCCGCACTGCATCCAGCGGCGCTTGCTCTAAGTCAAGCAATTTCTTTCCCGTGATCAGCGAGGTTCCGCCCGTCAGCGTCAACTCCAGAATCTTTGGGAGATTCAGCCAGCTGTTGGTCGTGTTCCCGTTGTCCTTTCCCATGATCAGCGGTTCCTGACAGCCGGCAACGGAGGTATCCTTGATGTCGGTCAGCGCCACGCCGCGTCTGCCCATGATGGAAAACAGCGAATCATCGTTGAACAGCGACGGGGTCAGCACACCGGCGCCGAAGAAGAAACGTCCCATCTCCTCATACAGCTTTTTGGGTGTGTTCTGATGCAGCTTCACTGACAGAATCGGCTGCGGCAGATTCATATCGTAATACGCATCCAAAAGGGCGTAACTGCATTCATTGGTCAAATCACAGCCGTTCTCGTCTCTGCCGCCGATCAGCACATTCTGCGAAATCGCCCAGCTGCGATCTGCCACATTGAAGAACACCAGAAAATGACGGAACAGCGCGGCAGCCTCCTCGCGGGTCATTTCACCGCGGTACGGCTCAAAAATCCGATCTGCGTTGCCGACGGAGAAGGCAAAGGGATTGGGCGCCTGCTCCAGACACATGCACTGCCACAGCAGCAAAAAGGACTGAATTGCCTCAAACAGATTCTCCGCGCCGTGCGCAGGCACCTTTTCCAGCGTGTCTGCCAGCAGCTGCAACTGTGCGCGTCGCGCCTCCCCTGCCTGCTCCATCTGTGTCAGTGCAAGCTCGCGGTAGCGGCGTGCAAAGATCAGTGGCGCCTCCAGCGCCTTGGCGAAGGCTTCAAAGCCGCGCTTTTTCTGTGCATCCTGTTCGGTCTGCGCCTTTGCAAGCAGGTCATCTCGCGTCTTGCACACGCCGTTTTTCAAAAGCGGGCGCATGTCAGGAATCAGATGCCCCGTCACCTGCTCCACAAAATAAGCAACCTCTTCCGTATAGGGCTCTGCCTCTTCGTAAACCTTGGTCAGATTGGCAACATATGCGCTGCGGCGGCTCTTTTCCCGCACCGCGTCAATCCGCTCCTGCGTGATGGTTTCATCCGGTTCAATGTCGCCGAACACCGCAGTCGGATCGCAATATCCGCTGAACTCTTCCACCTTGAAGGAAGGATTAATCAGCGCGTAGCTCCGTGCAAACGCATCATCCTGTGTGCCGGCAAACACATGGTTCTCCGTCAGCTCCAGCGGCAGCATCTGCGCAATCTCGCACAGCGCTGCGGCAGCCGCATACTCTTCCCCTTTTTCCAGATATTTTTCCTTTGCGGGATAAAACGCCTCCTGCGCCAAAAACCATCCGTCCAGACGAGTCTTTGCACGCTCGTGGCGGAACAAACGCTTTGCCATTTGAATCAGTTCTTCTGTTTTGTATACCTTGTTCATCGTGATCATTGCTCCTTTTAGGTCTGTATCAATTGAATGCCGTCTGCGCGCAGCGCCTGTGCAAAGGCGTCTATCTGCGCCGCGGACACAAAACCGTCTGTGACGGTATACGGTTTTTCCCATTTGTCCCGTCCGTACTCATGATAGGGCAAGATTTCCACCTGCAAATGCGAACGGTTGCAGGTGTTGAAAAATGCAACGAAGGGTGTGGGATCCGTGTTGATATGATTGATCAGGGGGATGCGAACCAAAATATCCTTTCCGTTCTGTGTCAATTTGCGGATGTTTTCCCGGGTCTGCTCCCCATCGTTTCCGGTATACCGGCGGTGCCGTTCCCCGTCCGCCAGCTTGCAGTCGACAATCAGATAATCAATCAGCGGTGCAAGCTCCGTCAGGCGCGGGTGCGAGCCGTTTGTTTCCAGGCAGGTGTGGATGCTTGCCTCGCGCAGCAATATCAGGCACTGTCGCAGCTGATCAAACTGCAGGGTTGCCTCTCCGCCGGTGAAGGTCACGCCCCCGCCGGAAAAAAACATCATTTCCGACCGCTTGGCAAGGTGCACAATTTCTTCCGGCGTCATTTCCCGCCGCTGTGTGCATATCTCCATGCTTTCGGGATTGGAGCACCAGGGACAGTGAAAATTGCAGCCCTGGGTGTGAATCACCAGACGGTTGCCCGGTCCATCCTGAGAAAAATTGAAGCCGGTTGTTAAGATATTCATGCCGTCACAAGCCCATAATATCGTAGGTCAGATCGCGAACCGGCGCATGCATCTCCAAAGGGTCCGGCCAGTTCTGCACATGCTGCATGTATACAATGCTCAGATGCGTTTGAGGATCGCAAAGCAAATATGCGCCCGCGGCACCGTCCCATCCGAACTCACCCAAAGAACTGCGTTGGCCGTCGCTGCGGTCTGTCAGAACGCGCACGCCCAAGCCGTAACTGTAGCCCGGACCGGCTGAGCAGCAGAATGCGGGATTTTTCAAAAGCTTGTGCAGTTGCTCGGTTCGCATCTGCTCCACGGTTTTCTCCTCCAGTATCCGAGCGCCGTTTGCACCGCAGCCACCGCATGCCATTGCGTCCGCAAAGCGGGCGTAATCCTCCGTGGTACTGATAAGTCCCGCGCCGCCGCTCTGATAATCGCGGTTGAACACAAAGACGTTTCCGTTGCCGTCCACCTGATCCATGCCGTTTTCGCCCCAGTAGCGGTATTGCTCCACCATGTTGTCCGGCACCTCGCCCTTTTTGGCAAAATAGGTGTGCTCCATGCCCAGCGGGGCAAAAATATTCTCCCGGAGAAAATCGCCGAACCGCATGCCGCTGACGCTTTCGATCACCGCGCCCAGCACATCGTGGCACAGGCTGTATTCGTAGCGCTCACCCGGCCGAAACAGCAGCGGATCCCGGGCAAACGCGCTGACCACCTCCAAAGTCGAAGCTTCCGGCTTTCGTGCGAGCAGTGCGCGAACCGCGGGACGATCCAACTGATAATCCAGCCCGGCGCTCATGGTGAAGAGATGACGAACCGTCATTTCCTCTCCCACGCAGATTTTTTCACCGTTTTCCACCACAAAAGCGTCGCGGAAGGCAGGCAGATAATTGCCCACCGGCGCGTCCAGTTCCAGTTGCCCCCGCTGCACCAGCAGCATGGCTCCCGTCACAGTGATCGGCTTGGAGCAGGAATACAAATAGTACGCCGCCTTGTCTGTCAGCGGTTTAGTTTTTTCCAGATCCGCAGTTCCCGTAATATAGCGGAAAATCTGCTCGTGCTCCCGATAGATCAGCACATCGCATCCGGGCGCCGCGCCCTTTGCGCATACATTGTCCATCCAGTTTTTCAGTCTTTGAAAATCATACATATACATTCGCCCCTATTCTGTCATGACAGCGCGTTCCCGCGCCCGTTATCCGACTGATTCGGTATACTTGCCGCCGGGAAAAGCCGCAGAGAATTTTCCCGCCGCATCACCGCGCGGTGCGCGCTGTCCATCTATTGCCATTTTACCATTTCCGACAGCAAATTGCAATAGCAAACACACAGTTTTTTTACAGAAAAAGCCGCAGCGGCTTGCATGTGCCGCTGCGGCTCAAAGCTGCCTTGCGCCTCAACCCATTGTAACGCTCACCGCATAGGTTTTTCCCGTGCCGCTGCCGCGCAGGACATTGCCCGATACGGCTTCGCCGTCCACGGTCATATCGGCAACACCCTTGCAGACATGCGCCGGGTTTTTCACCGTGATGACATAGGTATCGCCGCGGAACTTTCTGGTCACCTCAAAGCCGTCCATTTCCGCCGGGATGCACGGGTCGACCTTCAGCCCGTCATATTCGGGCATGATGCCGAGAATGTAACGGGATACGTTATAAAACGTCCATGCCGCCGTTCCGGTCAGCCAGGAATTTTTTGCTTCGCCGAAATTGGGCGCGTCCCGCCCGGCAATCATCTGCGAATAGACATACGGCTCCGTGCGGTGAATTTCACTGATCTGCTCCAGATACGCGGGGCAGGTCTTGCGGTAAACCGCAAACGCCTCGTCGCCGCGTCCGATCATGGTTTCCGCAATGGAAATCCACGGGTTGTTATGACAGAAGATGCCGGCGTTTTCCTTATAGCCGGGCGGATAGGAGGAAATCTCTCCCAGTTCCTGATGATACCGGGTATATGCCGGCTGATTGAGCACAATCCCGTACTCGGTATCGAGATACCGGTGCACACTGTCCAGCGCCTGCTTTGCCTTGCCGTCGTCCAGACCGATGCCGCCGATCACACAGAAGCCCTGCGATTCGATGAAAATCTTGCCCTCCTCGCAAAATTTCGATCCGATCTTATTGCCGTATGCATCGTATGCGCGCAAAAACCACTCGCCGTCCCATCCGGCGCTGCACACCGCCTGCTTCATTTTTTCCGCCTCTTCGCGGGCATATGCCGCCTCCGCGTCAAGGCCGCTCTTTTCACAGAAATGAATGTAGTCGGGCGCAACCGCACAGAACATGCCCGCGATAAAGACAGATTCCGCCACGCCGCTCTCAAAGTTTGCCGTGGTCTGGAAGGACTCACCGGGCGTTGCGGAGAAGCAGTTGAGATTCAAACAGTCGTTCCAGTCTGCTCTGCCGATCAGCGGCAGACCGTGCGGGCCGAGATTGTCCGGGACATGGTGAAAGCACTTTTTCAGATGGTCCATCATGCTGTCCGTGTGACTTGGGTCGCAGTCATACGCCACCTGCTCCTGCAAAATGCTGTAGTCGCCCGTCTCCTTGATATATGCCGCCACGCCGAAAATCAGCCAAAGCGGATCGTCATTGAAGCCGGAGCCGACATCCATATTTCCCTTTTTGGTCAGGGGCTGATACTGATGATATGCGGAGCCGTCCGCCATCAGCGTCGCCGCGATATCCAAAATCCGCTCTCTTGCACGCGCAGGGATCAGATGCACAAAGCCCAAAAGATCTTGCGAAGAATCGCGGAAGCCCATACCGCGTCCGATTCCGCTTTCAAAGTAAGAGGCGGAGCGCGACATGTTGAAGGTCACCATGCACTGATACTGATTCCAGGTGTTGACCATGCGGTTGAGTTTTTCATCTGCGGAGCGCACACTGTAGGTTGAGAGCAGATCGTTCCAGTATGCTTTCAGCTCGTCCAGCGCCGCATTGACCTGCTCGACCGTGCGGAATTTGGCAAGCATCGCCTCGGCAGGGGCTTTGTTGATGACGTCCTGCGCCTCCCACTTCTGATCCTCGGGATTCTCGCAATAGCCCAGCACGAATATGTATTCCTTTTCCTCGCCGGGGGCAAGCGTCAGATTGATCTGGTGCGCACCAATAGGCGCCCAGCCGGACGCCACGGAATCCGTGCATTTCCCGCGGATCACGGCGTCGGGTGCGTCAAAGCCGTTGTACAAGCCGAGAAAGCTCTCACGGTCCGTATCAAAGCCGTCGACATCACAGTTCACACTGAAAACAGCATAGTGATTGCGCCGTTCGCGATATTCCGTTTTGTGATAAATCGTCGAGCCGATCACCTCGACCTCGCCGATGGAGAAGTTGCGCTGGAAGTTGGTCTGATCGTCCCAGGCGTTCCACAGGCAGAACTCCACAAAGGAAAACAGCTTTAACTCCTTTGTGTCCTGCGTTTCGTTTTTCAGGCGCAGACGGTGCACCTCGCACGGCGTTCCCACCGGCACAAAGGAGGTCTGCTCGGCGCGCACACCGCGCACCTTGGAGGCAATGACGGTATAGCCCAGACCGTGCCGGCAGGAATATGACTCATATTCCGCCTTGACCGGCATCCAACCCGGCGTGAAGATGCCCGCGCCGTCATTGATGTAAAAATATCTGCCGCCGCCGTCTGTGGGCACATTGTTGTAGCGGTAGCGGGTCAGACGCAGCATCCGCGCGTCCTTATAAAAGCAGTAGCCGCCGGAGGTGTTGGAGATCAGGGAGAAGAAGTCCTCCGAGCCGAGATAGTTGATCCAGGGATAGGGCGTGTCGGGGCGGGTGATGACATATTCCCGCGCCGCGTCGTCAAAATGGCCGAATTGCATGGTGAAAACCGTTCCTTTCCTTTTTCACGCAAGCCGCCGCGGCAAAAGCGCCGGCGCTTTTGTGTTGTCCCCTTCATTATATCGGATAATACCGAAAAAGTCAAAGGGTTTTGGCAGAAAACCGAAAATGCAGGAAAATTCAGAAAAATGCTTGACAAAGCGCAAAATGTATGATACTATATTGGAGCGTGAAACGCAAATCCATCCGGCCCGATGGTCAAGCGGTCAAGACACCGCCCTTTCACGGCGGTAACGGGGGTTCGATTCCCCCTCGGGTCACCAAAATGAATCCGAACGTCGGCAAGGTGTTCGGATTTTTTGTTTTCAAACCCGTGCCGATGCTTTCCACCCCGCAACCAAACGTATGATGCAGAACGGAGACCTCTATGGAAGCGCAGATCCAACCGACTGAGAAAACGGCAGAAGTGCCCAAGGCGCGCCGCTATCGGCGTGCAACCCTTTTGGATACCTGCCGGGGCATCGCAGTTGTCAACATGATCTTTTATCACCTGCTGTATGATTATCAGGTGTTGTTCGGCAACAACCGCGCCTGGGACGAGCAGACCCGGGTGCGCCTGTGGCAGCAGCTGATCTGCTGCTCCTTTGTTCTGCTTTCCGGCTGGGTGTGGCGGCTGGGCAAGCGCAACAACCTGCGCCGCGGCGTGATGCTGAATCTGCTCGGTTTCATCATCACCCTTATCACGCTGCTCCTTTTTCCGCAGGCGCCGATATGGTTCGGCATTTTGAACTTCATCGGCTGCGCGGTGCTGCTGATGATCCCGCTGGAAAAGCCGCTGCGGCGCATCCCGCGCCTTGTCGGCGCCGCGGTCAGTCTGCTGCTGTTCATCCTGACATATTCCCTGCCAAACGGCGCTGTCGGTCTGCCCATGCTGCTCACGATCCGTCTGCCCCGTGCGCTGTACCGTTTTCCTGCGCTTGCTTTTCTGGGCTTTGCGCCGCAGAATTTCTTTTCCGCAGATTATTTCCCGCTCCTGCCGTGGTTTTTCCTCTATCTGTTCGGCTATTTTTTGGGCGGATTCTGTATGGCGCTGCCCGGCTTTGAGCAGATCGCCCGCTGCAGGCTGCCGCCGTTTGACGCCGTCGGACGCTACAGTCTGTGGATTTATCTAGCGCACCAGCCGCTGTGCATGGCAATCTGCTGGATGCTGGTCAATCTCCCCTGAAATCCTTGACATGCCCCTATGCGGGTGTTATAATTTAATGAAACGATCATATCCCCGTCGCACACCGTGCGCAAGGGAAAGAAAGGACGCGTCATCAACATGGCTCAACTGCTTGCAAAAGAAGACCGCAGAACGCATTACTGCGGCACACTGACAAAAGAAAACGAGGGACAAACCGTCTGCCTGACCGGCTGGTGCCAGCGGCAGCGCGATTTGGGACAGCTGATTTTTATCGATCTGCGCGACCGCACCGGAATCGTGCAGCTGGCATTTGACAAAAACACCGACCGCGCAGTATTTGACACGGCGTTTGCCGTCCGTTCGGAATATGTGCTCTGCGCAAAGGGACAGGTGCGCGTGCGCTCGTCCGTCAACCCGAATCTGCCCACGGGAGAAATCGAAATCGCCGTGACGGAACTGAAGGTTCTCTCCGTCTCCCAGACCCCTCCCTTTGCCATTGAGGAAAACAGCGGCGTAAAAGCCGAAACGCGTCTGAAATACCGCTATCTCGATCTGCGCCGCCCGGACATGCAGCGCAACATCATCGCCCGCCATAAAATTGCCAAGCTGGCGCGCGACTATTTTGACGAAAACGGCTTTTTGGAAATCGAAACGCCGGATCTGATCAAGCCAACGCCCGAGGGCGCGCGCGACTATCTGGTGCCCAGCCGCGTGCATCCCGGCAAGTTCTATGCGCTGCCGCAGTCGCCGCAGCTGTACAAGCAGCTGCTGATGGTGGCAGGCTATGACCGCTATATGCAGATTGCACGCTGCTTCCGCGACGAGGATCTGCGCGCCGACCGTCAGCCGGAATTCACACAGCTCGATTTGGAGATGTCCTTTGTCCATGAGGACGACGTGATCGCCGTCAACGAGGGCTTTTTGAAGCGGCTGTTTCACGAGCTGCTCGGCATCGAGCTGCAAACGCCCTTCCCCCGCATGACCTGGCGCGAAGCCATGGAGCGGTACGGCTCGGACAAGCCCGATCTGCGCTTCGGCCTGGAGCTTTGCAACGTTTCCGACGTGGTAAAGGGCTGCGGCTTCGGCGTGTTTTCCGGCGCTGTGGCAAACGGGGGCAGCGTGCGCGCCATCGTGGTGCGCGGCCGTGCGGCCGAGCTCTCCCGCAAGACCATCGACGCGCTGACGGAATACGTCAAAACATACCGTGCCAAGGGCTTGGCGTGGTGGAAAAATCTGAACGGAGAAATCACCTCCTCCTTTGCCAAGTTTTTGAGCGCAGAGGAAAACGAGGCAATCGTGCACGCGCTGGAGCTTGGGGAAAACGACGTCGCGCTGTTTGTCGCCGACAAGGACGCGGTGGTATTTGACGCGCTGGGCGCGCTGCGCTGTGAGGTTGCGCGTCGACTGGATATGATCCGTCCCGGCGATTACAAGCTGTTGTGGGTCACGGAGTTCCCCATGTATGAATACAGTGAAGAGGACGGACGCTTCTATGCGATGCATCATCCCTTCACCGCGCCGATGGACGAGGATATCCCGCTGATGGACACCGATCCCGCCAAGGTGCGCGCGAAAGCATATGACATCGTGATCAACGGCTATGAGGCAGGCGGCGGCTCCATCCGTATTCACAGCCCCGAGATTCAGGAAAAAATGTTCCGTGTGCTGGGCATGGAGCCGGCAGAATACGAGGCGAAATTCGGCTTTTTGCTGGAGGCGTTCCGTTACGGCGTGCCGCCGCACGGCGGGCTTGCCTTCGGTCTGGACCGTCTGGTGATGCTGGTTTTGGGTCTGGACGATATCCGCGAGGTAATCGCCTTCCCCAAGGTTCAGAATGCAAGCGAGCTGATGACGCAGTGTCCCGCGCTGCCGGAGGGCGACGCGTTGGACGAGCTGCACATTGCCGTGACGCAAACCGAGGAATAAATGCGCACGCTGACCATCACGGAAAACGACGCCGGACAGCGTCTGGATAAGTTTTTACAAAAGGCGCTGCCGCTTTTGCCGGTACCGCTGATGTACAAATGCATCCGTCTGAAAAAAATCAAGGTGAACCGCAAGCGCGCCGAGCAAAAATATCATTTGCAGGTCGGTGATACCGTACAGCTGTTCCTCGCCGAGGAGTTCTTCGAGCAGGTGGATGCCGATAACGCGTTTCTGCGCATCACACCGCATCTGCAAATCGTGTATGAGGATGACGCCGTGCTCATCGTCAACAAGCCGGAAGGGCTGATCGTGCACGCCGACCGAACGGAAGAGGTCAACACGCTGATCAATCATATCAAAGCGTATCTGGTGCAAACCGGCGCATATCGCCCGCAGGACGAGCAGTCCTTTGCGCCCGCGCTGTGTCACCGGATCGACCGCAACACCTGCGGGCTGGTGATCGCGGCGAAAACTGCCGCCGCGCTGCGCGCGGTCAATGAGATGATCCGCCGAAACCAAATTCACAAGACGTATCTGTGTCTGACGCACGGCACTTACAGCGAGAACGAAAAGCAGCGCGTCTTGCAGGGATACCTTTGCAAGGACAGCGCGCAGAATCTGGTCACAATCCGCCAAACGCCGCCGCAGACCCCTGCGGAGCGCGAGGTGTGGAAAAAAATCGTCACCTCCTATCGGGTGCTGCAAAGCCGGGGCGACATTGCTCTTGTTGAAATCGAGCTGCTGACCGGGCGCACGCATCAGATTCGCGCCCACATGGCGTTTGCCGGGCATCCTCTGGTGGGTGACGGCAAATACGGCGTCAACCGGCAGGACCGTACCTGCGGATATGTGCACCAAGCGCTGTGCGCATACCGCCTCACATTCGACCCCGTCGCGCCGGATTCGCCGCTGGCGGCGCTGAGCGGCAAAACCGTCGCTCTCTCCCCCGACGACATTTGGTTCGTCCGCACATTTCACGGGCATCAGCCGTAAAGCGCGAACGCAAACTGCGCGTGGCCGGCATTTCCCAACAACCGAAAACGACCGGGCGACCCGGTCGTTTTTTCTATCCGGGACAGCGCAAACGCGCCGTACGGCGTGATTTGACAGTTTTATGACACTTTTTATGCATTTTTTCGGTGAAAAGACAGTGTGCGTTCCGTTACAATATAAGCAGGAACCTCTCACACCCCCGATCGGGCGGCGCGGGCAGCCGGTGTTCCGGCGCTGTCGCGTCACCGGCCGTCCGGACAGTTTATGCCGCCGCAAAGCTGCGGAAAGGAGACAAGCATGCCTTATTCCATTTATATCGCCGATGACGAAAAAAACATCCGGGATCTGATCAAAAGCTTTTTGGAAAGCGACGGTTACCGCGTCTCGGAATTTGCAACCGGGGACGAGCTGCTGGCGGCGTTCCGAGAGGAGCCGGCAGATCTTGTGATTCTGGACATCATGATGCCGGGCACCGACGGACTGAGCATTTGCCAGACGCTGCGCAAGGAAACGGATGTGCCGATCATCATGCTGACGGCACGGGATTCGGAATTTGACTATGTGCAGGGGATCACGCTGGGAAGCGACGATTATCTGACCAAGCCGTTCCGTCCCACGGTTTTGCTGATGCGTGTGCGCGCGCTGCTCAGAAGAAGCGAAATGGGCAGCAAAAAATCCGCTGATCCGAGCGGTGCAGATTGCCGGGTCGGCAACCTGATCTATTCCGCCGAGGCAAACGCCATTCTGTGCGGCAGCAGCGAGATCCCCTTCACCAAAATTGAGTTGAAGCTGCTCTCCTATATGATGCAAAAGCCGGAAAAGGCCTATTCCCGTGAGGAACTGCTGGAAAAAATCTGGGGATTTGAAACGGAAGTGGAGACACGCGTCACCGACGAGACGCTGCGCCGCATCCGCAGAAAGCTCTCCCTTGCGAAAAGCAGCGTCAGCATTCAGACCGTTTGGGGATTCGGCTATCGGCTGCAAATCGCGGAGGATGCAAAATGAAACATATCAAAGGCAAAATCATCACCGTCATTTTGCTGTCCATCCTGCTCGTTTTTCTGACCTCCGTCGCGCTGGTCAACATCATGCTCCCGCACCGCTTTGAAAACGAAGCGAAACGCACGCTGGAATATGAAATTGACTATATCAACCGCTTCCCTTCCACCGCTGATCTGGAAAAGGACTTTGACGTTCTCGAACAATATCTTGACAGCTATGAGGGCGGTTATTTCAGCGGCGACATTTCTTTCATCGACCTATCCGACAATTCCGGCTACAGCACAGGCTTTAACTCCAATGCCAATTTTGCGGAAATCGAGCTGCGCGACTACTGTGCCACGCATACCGTGAAAAACGAGACGTGTTACCGCTTGCGCACCAAACGCGGCTATTACATTTTTCTCCGATACGAGGAACAGCCCTTTGACGGTACAGAGACGACCGCGCCGATGCTCATGTATATCAATTTGCAGCCGATCATACAATACTTTCATTATCTCAACCGGTTTTTCATCTTCGTGTTTCTCGGCATCGCCGTGGTCATGGGCGCCATCGGCTACCGTCTGGGCAAGATGATCGAGGACGCGCAGCAGACGCAAAGCCGCTTTTTTCAAAATTCGTCCCACGAGCTGAAAACGCCGCTGATGGCAATTCAGGGATACGCAGAGGGCATCCAGACCGGCGTCATCGACAGCCGCGTCGGCGCCGAGGTGATTTTGCAGGAAAGCGACCGCATGACGCGGCTGGTGGAGGAGCTGCTCTTTGTCTCCAAAATCGACTCGCACCGTCTGACGCTCAACTGCACGGGATGGGATGTGCGGGACATTCTGTATGACTGTCTGGAGTCCGTAACGCTGCTTCAGCAAAAGGAGAATATCCAGCTCATTCCCGACTTCACGGAGAGCAGCGTTGTGATCAGCTGCGACGAGGAGCAGCTGAGAAGAGCGTTTTTGAACATCCTGGTCAACGGTCTGCGGCACTGCAAAACCACGCTCACCGTTTCCTGCCAAGCAGAGAAAAATGACGTGGTCATTCGATTTGCAGACGACGGGGACGGCATTGCAGAGAAGGATCTGCCGCATATTTTCGACCGGTTCTATTCCGGGAGAAACGGGATCACCGGCATCGGTCTTGCACTCGCTTCGGAAATCGTGCATCTGCACCGGGGAACCATCACCGCACGCAACAGCGAAACCGGCGCCGTGTTTGAAATCCGCCTGCCGTTGGCAAAATGACACGGCGGCTCCCGATACAATTTGACACTTTTATGACACTTCTAACGCAGATTAACGGAGAAACCTTAAGGTTTCTCCGTTATAATATTATCAGAGATCGGTTGTTTTCGGGAAAGGGAGAATCACATGACCAAAAACGTATTATGCTATCTGGAAGCGTCCGCGGCAGCATTCCCGCAGAAGACCGCCGCGGCGGACGGCGCGGCAAGTCTTACCTTCTCCGACTTGCAGGAGCGCTGCGCCCGAATCGGCAGCGCCCTTGCCCGGGCCGGCGTCTGCCCCCGCGACGCGGTTGCAGTCTTCGCAGAGAAGAACACCGACGCCCTGTGCGCGATGCTGGGCGCCGTATATGCCGGCGGGTTCTACTCGGTTTTCAGCACAGAACTGCCGCAACCCCGCCTGGAACAGATCGCGCAGGTTCTTTGCCCGAAGGTCATTGTCACCACCTGCGAGCTGCTGCAAACAGCGCAGCAGTATTTCCCGCACGCGGTGCTGTGCACCGTGGAGGCGCTTGCGCAGCAGGCGCCCGATCGCGCCCGGCTCGCTGCCATCCGCGGGCAGATGATTGACACCGATCCGCTGTATGTCAACTTCACCTCCGGCTCCACAGGTACGCCGAAGGGGATTGTCGTCTCACACCGCAGTGTCATTGATTTTATCGGCTGCTTTACGGAGATTTTCGGGTTTTCCGCGCAGGATGTCATTGCCAATCAGGCGCCGTTTGATTTTGACGTATCGGTCAAGGACATCTATTCTGCAATGAAGACCGGCGCCACGCTGCTGATTGTCCCGCGCCCGCTTTTCTCCGCGCCGGCTCAGCTGGTGGACTTTCTGTGCGCGCAGGGCGCGACCGCGATGATCTGGGCGGTCTCGGCGCTGTCGCTGCTTAGCACCTTTCACGCGCTGGATTACAAAACGCCGCAGAGCGTAAACAAAATCCTGTTCAGCGGCGAGGTCATGCCGTACAAAGTGCTGCGGGATCTGCAGGCGCACCTGCCAAACGCGCTGTATGCAAATCTTTACGGTCCGACCGAAATCACCTGCAACTGTACCTATCATATTCTGCAAAAAGAGCGGGACTATTCCGCCGGCATCCCGATCGGCATCGCCTTTCCCAATGAGGATGTTTTTTTGCTCGATGCGGACAACCGTGCGCTGCGCGGTGCCGGCGAGACGGG
Source organism: Eubacteriales bacterium (assembly GCA_048527645.1). GTDB lineage: Bacteria > Bacillota > Clostridia > Oscillospirales > CAG-272 > HGM12669. The sequence goes on from DBGFNI010000116.1 coordinate 35,213, forward strand.
AGAAATCTGCGTGCGCGGTTCGGCGCTGGCACTCGGCTATTACGCCGCCCCGGAGCAAACCGCTCGGCATTTTGTGCAAAATCCTCTGAACACGGCATACGCGGAGACCGTATATCGCACCGGGGATCTGGGCGCCTACAATGAAAACGGCGAGCTGATTTTCCGCGGGCGCAAGGATTTTCAAATCAAATATATGGGGCACAGGATCGAACTGGAGGAAATTGAGCGAGCTATGGCAGGCATCGCGGGCGTCGCAAGCTGCTGCTGCACGTTCGATGAAAAAAAGGAACGGTTGTACGGCTTTTATGTCGGCAGCATCGACAAACAAACGCTGCACACGGTGATGAAGCAAAGCCTGCCCGCCTTTATGGTTCCCGGCTTTTTGCGCCGGGTGGAAGCGATGCCGCTGACCAAAAACGGAAAAATCGACCGAAAAATGCTATCGGAAAGCGCGGTGAAAAAGACATCTTGAACAATATGACATATCCAACCGATTCCGCCTATTATCTCTTTGATCAGCAGGCGGTGACCAATCGTGTGGCGCAGCTGCGCGGTATGCTGCCACGTCAGATTTCTCTGTGCTACGCGGTCAAGGCAAACACATTTATCATCGACGCGCTGCGCGGAACAGTAGAACGCTTTGAAATCTGCTCGCCGGGGGAAGCGCAGATCTGCGACCGGCTCGGCGTGCCGCCGGAGCAGACGGTGATCTCCGGCGTGTACAAAACGCCGCAGGTGATCGAAAGCATGGTACGAAACGCCGCGGACAGAATTTACACCGTGGAATCCCTCACGCAGTTTGATCTGCTGCGAAGCCTGTCGGAATCATACCGGCGGCGCATCCCGGTTTTGCTGCGCCTGACCAACGGCAGTCAGTTCGGCATCAACGAGGACGAGCTGGAGCAGCTCGTTGCCGCGCGGGAGCGCTGCGCCTATCTCGATTTGCGCGGCATCCAGTATTTTTCAGGCACGCAGAAAACCTCTCTCAAAAAACTGCAGCGCGAAATCGAGCATCTGGACCGGCTCTTGCTGCACCTGCAGCAAACCTACGGTTTCACGGCGCGGGAGCTGGAATACGGCCCGGGCCTTCCCGTGGCTTATTTTTCCGGCGACACGCTCGAAGAGGAAGCGCTGCTGTCCGGCTTTTCCGCGCTGCTCAACGGCATGTGCGCAAAGCCGAAGATCACGCTGGAGCTGGGACGCAGCATTGCCGCCTGCTGCGGACGGTACTACACCCATGTCGTTGACATCAAGCGCAACAACGGGCAAAACTATCTGCTGGTGGACGGCGGCATGCATCACATTGTTTACTTCGGGCAGCACATGGCGATGAAGCAGCCCTTTATCAGCGTTTGCGGAAAAGAGGCACAGCCGGCGACGGAAAGCTGGAATATCTGCGGCTCGCTATGCTCGATGAACGACATTCTGGCAAAGCAGGTGCCCCTGCCCGATATTCAGATCGGTGACACGCTTTGCTTTGAAAAAACAGGCGCATACTGTATGACGGAGGGCGTCTCCCTGTTTTTGAGCCGGGAGCTGCCGGCAGTCTATCTGCAAACGGCAGACGGCACAATCTGCCTGCGCCACACGGTGCAGACCGCCCCTCTCAACACCCCGATTTTCAGCACAACCAATACAGAAAGGAACTGACACATTATGGAACAACTGCTTGCAATTTTAGAGGATATTCAACCGGATATTGATTATACCGCCTGCGAAGGACTCATCGACGATCACCTGCTCGACTCGCTGTCGATCATTTCGCTTGTCGCAGAGCTGGAGGACGCGTTTGACATCACCATCCCCGCGGTGGAGGTCATCCCGTCGAATTTCAATTCCGCACAGGCAATGTGGAGCATGATTCAGCGTCTGCAAGAGGAGGAGTAACATGCAGCTTTCCGCTCTGCTGTTTGCGGGAAAGTATGCGTCGCTGACCTCGTTTTTTTCCGTGGCGTATCTCGCCGTTTTCCTGCCCGTCTGTCTTCTTCTCTACTCGCTGATGCCGGGAAGGTGCAAAAAATACTTTCTGCTGCTTGCAAGCGCCGTATTTTATTGGCTGATCAGCGGAAGGCTGATTGTATATCTGGCACTTTCCGTTCTGTCGGTGCATTATTTCGGGCTGTGGCTGGACCGTTTGCACATGCAGCGGGACGCACAGCTCAAAAGCGTTGAAAAGGAAAACCGGCGAAAATACAAAAAATTTTTTCAGCGCAGATGCCGCCTGGTTCTGCTCTTTGCCGTCGCGCTGCACATCGGCGCGCTGCTTGTGATCAAGTATTCCCCCTTCTTCACTTCAAACATCAACACCCTGCTGCGCGCACTGCACTGCTCGGTGCAGCTGGACATCCCGCGGTATCTGATGCCGATCGGCATTTCCTTCTTCACGTTGCAGGCGCTCTCTTATCTGATTGATGTTTACCGCGAAACGGAAAAGGCCGACGGCAACCCCTTCCGTCTGGCGCTCTTTCTCTCCTTTTTCCCGCAGATTACGGAAGGGCCGATCTGCCGCTACCGTCAAACCGCGCCGCAGCTGTGGAGCGTGGGAAAAATCGAATATGCCAATCTCACCCTGGGGTTGCAGCGCATCCTGTTCGGCATGATGAAAAAGCTGGTTGTCGCCGATCGGCTCAATCCCCTGATTCAAGAGGTGTTTTCCAACTACCGTTCCTATGCGGGCGGCGTGATTGCCTTTGCGGCTGTCTGCTACACGATGCAGCTGTATATGGATTTTTCCGGCGCGATGGACGCGGTGAGCGGCACCGCGCAGATCTTCGGCATTGTCATGCCGGAGAACTTTCAGCGGCCGTTCTTCTCCCGCAGCATTTCGGAATTCTGGAAGCGCTGGCACATCACGCTGGGCGCGTGGTTTAAGGATTATATTTTCTATCCCGTGACCATGTCCTCCCCCTTGAAGCGCCTCACCGCTTCCGCGCGCAAAAAGCTCGGCAATCATTTCGGTCCCCTGCTCGCCGGCAGCATTGCGCTGTTCTGCGTGTGGCTGTGCAACGGGCTGTGGCACGGCGCCGCATGGAGCTACATATTCTTCGGCATGTACCATTTTGCACTGATTCTCGCCGGCAACGCCATCGCACCCGCCGTCAAAGCATGCAACCGCAAGTTGCACATCAATCCCGAAAGCCGCCCCTACCGGCTGCTGCAAATGCTGCGCACCGGTATCCTGGTGGTGATCGGCGAGCTGTTCTTCCGTGCAGACGGCCTGCGCGCCGGACTCGCCATGTTTGGCAAAATGATCACCGATTTTCATCTTCCGTCGATCGACAACCGGCTCTTTTCCGCGCTGGGCGTCGACTGGATGGATCTTGTCATCGTCGGCGTCACGCTGCTGATCGTTTGGGTCGTCAGCCTGCTGAATGAAAAGGGGATCGTCGTCAGAGCGTCTCTGCGCAACGCGCCTGTCGTGCTGCGCTGGTGTGTGTTCTACGCGCTGATTCTGTATATTGTCATTTTCGGCGCATACGGTCCCGGATATGTCCCGGTTGACCCGATGTATGCGAATTTCTAAAGGAGGTTATTATGCGATCGGCAGTCAAGCATGCGCTTTGCAGCACACTGTTCGTGCTCATTCTCGCCATTTTGCTGCTTGCGGTTTCCTGGGTTTTTCAGCCGAAGGGCAACGCTGCGCGGGACGGCATTCTCGATCAGTCGGCAAACGGCATTCTGGGAGAAGCGGAGCAGACCATCGACGTCTTGATCGTCGGAGACAGTGAGACATACAGTTCTTTTATTCCCCTGAAAATCTGGCAGGATTGCGGAATCACCTCCTATGTCTGTGCCACCCCGGCGCAAAAGCTCTATTATTCGTCTGAGTTTCTGCAAAAGGCCTTTGCGCAGCAAACGCCGAAGCTTGTCATCCTTGAAACGAACGCCGTCTTCCGCAATTTCACCTATGCGGATGTCGTCTTTCACAGTCTGGAACAGACCTTTTCCGTCTTTCGGTATCACAATCGCTGGAAATCTTTGCAGCCAAAGGATTTCACCCTGTATGTCAACAACACCAACACCGACAGCAGCAAAGGATATTCCTACAACACCGCCGTCAGCGCCGCGAATACCAAGGGCTATATGAAGCCAACGAAAAAGCAGCAGCGTATCTCGGCGAAAAATCAGCGGTACATTGAGGAGATGCAAGCCTTCTGTGAAGAAAACGGCGCGGCCTTTCTCCTGGTCAGCACCCCGAGCACCAAAAACTGGAATTATGCCCGGCACAACAGCATTGCCGCCCTTGCACAGCAGACGGGAATCCCATACATTGATATGAATCTGCTGCAAAAGGAAATCCCCATCGACTGGAAAACAGACACCCGCGACGGCGGCGATCATCTCAACCACGCCGGCGCCGTCAAGGTCACGGATTATCTGACGCAGTATCTGCAGCAGACGGGAGCATTCACCGACAAGCGAGGCGATCCGCGCTACGCGGACTGGGAGGAAGCACTGCTCGCTTTCAACCGGGCAACCGCAGATTCCTTAAAGCCGTGAGCCCAGTCAAAAAGAGAACCTCCCCGGCGATTGGCAGGTATCCGTAAGACAGTATTGCACACAAACGGAAGAGAGAATATATGTATGTTGAACAAGAAGATTACAATTCGTCCGGAAGAACATAAAGATTATAAGAGTATTGTTTCTCTGATTCTGCGTTCGTTTCAGAAGGAACCGACTATTCTGATGGATCCGATATTATTGCATTAGTTGAGGAAATCAGAGATTCGAAATATTATATTCCCGAATTGTCCTTTGTTGCACAATTAAATAACAATGTGGTAGGACACTTTTTGTTTTCAAAATTTCCGCTATCTCCTACGCAGGAAGGCGGACATGATCATGATACAAATTCCGGAATTGTTATGTTAGCACCTGTATCTGTTCATGCCGATTATTTTCGCCAAGGAATCGGAACCGCTATGCTTAACATGGGAATTGAGAAGGTGAGAGAATCGGGCTATAAAGGAATAACCGTTGAAGGAAATTACAACTTTTACAATCGAGTCGGATTTCGGACATCATCAGAATATAACATTTTCCCAACGAGTGGCTATCCAATGGAAGAACCCCGATGCATGATGTGTCAGGAAACATATCAAGGATCCTTGGACGGCATACACGGTTATATCGTTTATGACATGTATTTCAATGCATAAAACTGACGTTCTGTCGGTACAAAGAAACTGACAAATTCAGCTTTATCAGATTGTCGAAAATCCCTTCAGCACGAAAGGGCGCACTTCTATACAGGGGCAAAGCCCTGCTTGTGCGCTCTGGCAGCCAGATAGCCTCCCGGATTGTTTTGTGTCACAACCTTTCATACAAAGGGATACCGCTTTGCGCCCAGTCCTGCAAAAAACCTCCGCATGATTACTCGTGCGGAGATTGAACTATTTTTGGGACACTGCCCGATACTGCCGGGGAGGTTTTATGTGCTGCGCGTGCCGCCGGGTGCAAATCACAAAAACGGAGAATGACTGCCAGCAGTCATTCTCCGTTCTTTTCCCATTCTTTTTTATCCTTCAGATCGCGGTAGATGGCGCAATAGCTTCGGTGGCGGCACCGGGCGATCTGCCCCGCCTCCACCGCGGCGGCAATCGCGCAGCCGTCCTCTCCCGTATGGGAGCATTTTTTATACCGGCATTTTCCCAGATAGGGCGCAAATTCCCGGAAGGTCTGCGGCAGATCCTGCAAAAAGAAAAAGTCAAACCGTTCAAAATCCAGCATCCCAAACCCCGGCGTGTCGGCGAGATACCCCGCGCCGCCGCAAAGGTCGTTTAGCGGATACAGCTCCACATGCCGCGTGGTATGCTTGCCGCGGGCAATTTTTTCACTCAGCGACCCGGTCTGCAAAGCAAGCGTGGGGAACAGGCAGTTGAGCAAGGAGGACTTTCCGACGCCGGAGGCGCCGGCAAATGCGATCAGCTCCTCCGCGCGCATGCCGCAGACATACTGTGCAAGTGCGTCAATGCCGTTGCGGTGCACCGTGTCGGTCAGAAACACGTCATATCCCGCCTTTTCATAAACCGCCGCAATTTTTTGCGCCTTTTCCGCGCCCTGATCCACCTTGTTGACGATGAGCGCCGTTTCGATGCGGTGATACGCACAAATGGCAATCATCTTATCCAGATACAGTGGGCTCGGCGCCGGGTCGGACGCCGCCGCCACCAACAGCAGCCGGTCAAGGTTGGCAACGGGCGGGCGGATCAGGATGTTCTTTCTCGGCAGAATCTCTTCAATCCGACCGGGCTGTTCTCCGTCGCCCGGCGAAAAGCACACCCGGTCTCCCACGGCAAGCGTCTCGTGCGCGTGCTTCAGCCCCCCCTTTGCCAGGCAGTGATGACGCTGACCGTTTTCTTCTCTCACTTCGTATCTGCCGCCGACCCCCTTGATCACACGGCCCTGCCGCAGCGCGGCATCGTTCTGTTTCATGCTGCTGTTTCCTGTTCTGTCACGAATCTTTCCCCAGGCTGACGGTGAGATCGATCTTGGTCGATCCGATGGGGACGGTGGTCAGCGGATTTTTGCTCTGGCTGATCACCGTGCCGTTTGGCAGCTCGCTCTCCACATAGGTGACTTTGCCCAGCGCAAGATTGCTTTCCAACAGCTTGCGCATCGCGTCCGCTTCTCCCAAACCCACCAGGTCAGGCACCTGGGTCTCTTTGATTTCCTGTCCTTTTGAGACATACAGCGTCACCTTGTCTCCCGCCATGGTTCCGCTGTGACTGTCTGTCTTTCCCGCACGCACCATTTCCCCCTTCGCGGGACTGGTGGAAATCACATATCCCTCCAAAATGGTGTCATGGTACTGCTCCACGATCTCATACTGCAAGCCGCGCTCCTCCAGCTCCAGCCGCACCGCGCGGTTTTCTTCCATCGTGTAATCATCCAGCGGGAACTCATCGCACCCCTGTGAAACATAGAGCACAACAGCACAGTTCTGTTCTCCCTCGATCACCTTGCGGCTCTGCCCGGCGGGCGGATCCTGCGCGAGAATGGTGCCCCGCTCCTCCGTCTCGCTGTACTGATATTCGATCTGGAAGGTGTAATATTTTTCGTCCAACTCCTGCGCAAACGTATCCGACCACACCATGCCGACAAAGTCGCGCACCTCAATTTCCTTTGCGCTCTGTGCTTCATCCGCAGTGATCAGCTGGCTGAAAATGTAAAACGCCGCGATGCTGAACGAAATCATGAAGGCAGTCGCCACACCGGCAATCACCGGCAGCATCGA
>DBGFNI010000117.1:0-18757 GCA_048527645.1 Eubacteriales bacterium
TAAATTTGATTTTGGATATTTTCTTATTTCCATTTATATACAGGTTATTGACGGGATTTTTTGTAAGAAATATTCCAAAAAAGCGCGTTTACGCGGATCAATCGGGAACAAAGGAGGAGTAACCATGGAATTGAGCAGCGGATTTGTTGTTCTGATGGGCCTTGGAACCGTTTTTGTCGGGCTGATCTGTATTATTTTGATCTGCACGGTGATGGGATGGCTGTGCAAAGGTCAGGCAGAAAAGGAAAAGCAGCAGACAAAACCGGCGTCAAACCCGGCAGCGTCGGCACCTGCGGCAGGTACGCCCGCGATTGCAAACCGTTCGGAGCTGGTTGCGGCGATTTCCGTCGCCCTGGCAGAGCAGCTGGGGACGGATGTTTCCGCCATTCGGATTGTCAGCTTAAAGAAGCTGTCATAATGCAGATGCCCGGACATCCATTACAAATGATGAATTACTGAAAGGAAGGTAAGGATGAATGAAAAGTTATAAGGTCAATGTCAACGGAACAGTATATGAGGTTTCTATCGAGGAAATCGACCCCAGCCAGGTAAGTGCAGCGCCCGCTGTTGCCGAAGCGCCCGCAGCAGCACCTACTGCAGTAGGTGCAGGCGCAGGCGAGAGCGTTTCCGCTCCGATGCCCGGCACCATTCTGGACGTTAAGGTTTCCAACGGTCAGCAGGTGCAGGAAGGCGATCTGCTCTTCGTTCTGGAAGCGATGAAGATGGAAAATGAAATCTTTGCGCCCCGTGCCGGAACAGTTTCCGGTGTTGCCGTTACCAAGGGTGCGTCTGTTGAGACCGGCGCAACGCTGTGTGTTGTCGGCTGATCACGGAGGCTTTGAAGCAAAATGAAGAATAAGAAGAGATTTTTTGCTGTCCTTGCGGCAGTGCTCCTCTTCGCGCTGACAGTATGCATTGCAATCCCCGTGAGCTGTGCGGAGGAAAACGACGGTGCGGCTGCCGTGAGCGGCGAGGCGGAGAATACGGAAGAAGAGATCACGCTTCCGGAGTCTGAGGGAGAAGCGCTGGAGGTTGTCGAAGCGGTTCTGGACAAGGACGAAATGAAAGTGACTGTGAAGAATGTCAGCGACACGGATCTGACTGATACCTTTGTCGGCATCTATTGGTGGAACAACGAGAAGGTTCAGTTTGATTACGACGACTATGACTACAACTATCAGATTCCCGGCGTTATGTTCGGCGACATCGCAGCGGGTGCTACGAAGACGGTGACCTTCCATGTGTCTGCCGATGAAAAAGCGCCGCGCATTGTCCTCGCTTCCCAGTATTCCACAGTGGGCGATGAAATGAACGCCGGCAGCCAGATCGGCTTTCAGGTGTACGACGATATTCTCAAGGAATATGCGCCCGAGGAAGAGGATGTCTCCGAACTTGGCGTTTTGAAGAATTTTTTGCAGCAGACCGGCTTCCGGCTTTTGCTGGACAACTGGAAGATGATCGTGATGCTGCTCATCTCCTTTGTTCTGATTTTCTTGGCGATTGTCAAGAAGTTTGAGCCGCTACTGCTGCTGCCCATCGCATTCGGTATGCTGCTGACCAACCTGCCCGGGGCGGAAATGTTCCATGAGGAGCTGTTTGCGGGCGGACATGTGCACTGGGATATGTTCGGCGGCGCCGCATCCTTCACCCCGGGTCTTGTGGATTATCTGTATCTGGGCGTGAAGCTCGGTATTTATCCCTGCCTGATTTTCCTTGGCGTCGGCGCAATGACCGACTTCGGTCCGCTGATCGCCAATCCCAAGTCGCTGCTTTTGGGCGCGGCTGCACAGCTGGGTATTTTTGTGACCTTTGTCTGTGCAAGACTGCTGGGCTTCACCCCGGCGGAGGCTGCCTCGATCGGTATCATCGGCGGCGCCGACGGACCGACGGCAATTTATGTAACGACACATTTGGCGCCGTGGCTGCTCGGACCGATTGCCGTTGCGGCTTATTCCTACATGGCTTTGGTGCCGGTGATTCAGCCGCCGATCATGAAGGCGCTGACCACCAAGAAAGAGCGCATGATCGAGATGAAGCCGCTGCGCGAGGTCTCCAAGCGTGAGAAGATTCTCTTCCCGATTGTGGTGACGGTATTTGTCGCGCTGCTGGTTCCCTCTGCGGCACCTCTGGTCGGCTGTCTGATGCTGGGCAACCTGTTCAAGGAATCCGGCGTTGTAGAGCGATTGAGCAAGTGCGTACAGAACGAGCTGAATAACATCGTGGTTATTTTCCTGGGCGTTTCCGTCGGTGCGACCGCAACGGCTGACACATTTTTGAGCCTGGACACCATCAAGATCATTGGTATGGGCGTCGTCGCATTCGGTCTTGGCACGGCAGGCGGTGTGCTGCTGGCAAAATTCATGAATCTGTTCCTCAAGAACAAGATCAATCCTCTGATCGGTTCCGCAGGCGTTTCCGCCGTTCCGATGGCTGCGCGCGTTTCGCAGGTGGTCGGTCAGAAGGAAAACCCCAAGAACTTTTTGCTCATGCATGCAATGGGTCCCAATGTTGCAGGCGTGATCGGGTCTGCACTGGCCGCAGGTGCGTTGATGGCACTGTTCGGCTGATACCCGTTGAGAGGAGTTGAAATCAAAAATGGCAAAGAATCCCCTGAAAATTACCGATACCATTCTGCGCGATGCGCACCAGTCGCAGGCGGCAACCAGAATGCGTACCGAGGATATGCTTCCTGCCTGTGAAGCACTGGATAAGGTCGGCTACTGGTCTTTGGAGTGCTGGGGCGGCGCGACGTTTGACGTTTGTATGCGCTACCTCAACGAGGATCCGTGGGAAAGACTGCGCGCGCTGAAAAAAGCGATGCCCAACACCAAACTGCAGATGCTGTTCCGCGGTCAGAACATCTTGGGCTACAAGCATTATGCCGATGACGTGGTGGATGCATTCTGCCAAAAATCCATCGAAAACGGCATTGATGTGGTGCGTGTGTTCGACGCGCTGAACGATATCCGCAACCTGAAACAGGCAGTGGAGAGCGTGAAAAAGTACGGCGGCATCTGTGAAACGGCGCTGTCTTATACCACCAGCCCCGTGCACAGCCTGGACTACTTTGTGGAGATGGCGATGCGCCTGGAGGAGATGGGCGCAGACACGATCTGCATCAAAGATATGGCAAATCTGTTGCTGCCGGTTGACGCATACAACCTGGTGAAAAAGCTCAAGGAGCGCGTGGGTGTGCCGATTCATCTGCATACGCACAACACCACCGGCACCGGCGACATGGTCAATCTCATGGCGGCATGGGCGGGCGTCGATATTGTCGACTGTGCACTCTCTCCCATGGCAAACGGAACCTCCCAGCCCGCAACCGAGGCTTTGGTTGCGACATTGCAGGGGACGGATCGCGATACCGGCTTGGATTTGGAGCAGCTGGCGGGGATCGCCGCACATTTCCGCGGCGTTGCCGATCGCATGAAGGCGGAGGGCACGCTGGATCCCAAAGTGCTCAATGTGGATACCAAGACCCTGCTGTATCAGGTGCCCGGCGGGATGCTGTCCAATCTGCTCAGTCAGTTGAAGCAGGCGAATGCGGAGGATAAGTTCTATGAGGTGCTGGCAGAGGTGCCGCGCGTCCGCAAGGACTTCGGCTATCCCCCGCTGGTTACGCCGACCTCGCAGATTGTCGGTTCGCAGGCGGTGCTCAATGTGCTCTCCGGCGAACGCTACAAGCGTATCACCAAGGAGTCTAAGGGCTTATTGAAGGGTGAGTACGGTCAGCTGCCCGGTGAGGTCAACGAAGAGGTCCGGAAGAAGGCAATCGGCGACGAGAAGGTCATCACCTGCCGTCCCGCTGATCTGCTGGAGCCGGAGCTGGAGAAATACCGCGAGGAGTACCGCGATATTGCACGCTGTGAGGAGGATGTGCTGAGTCTGGCACTGCTGCCCCAGGTGGCATCCAAATTCCTGCAGGAAAAATACGCGCCGAAGGCGGAAAAAGCCGCGGAAGAAAACGGCGTGCGCGTTTTGTATGTGGATGACGCGGCTGCCAGATAACCGGTTGGCTGCAAAACAAATCGTATCAAAAATTAAAAATCCCGCAGACGGATCGAAAACGTCTGCGGGATTTTTTGATTCAAAATCAGAGGGACGGATCGGAGAAACGATCCGTCCCGTCATTGCTTTATAACAGATCAGCCGTACATAAAGAAATCCACATGATACGGCGGCTTTGCCGTGGAGCGGTCGAAGGTCTCGCCGCGCCGTTCCGCCTGGATTTCCTGCACGCGGTACCAAAGATCGAGCATCACCGTTTCTCCCTCTTTCGTGTCGGGAATGGCAAACGATGTATCAGCCAAAAGCGCCTCAGCCTCGGCAAGATCGCCCAGCTCCGCCGCTGCAAATGCATGATAAAAGCGGATGCGCGGCAGCTGCTTGATCTCATCCGGCACGCCGGCGGTAAACTGTTCGAGTTTTTCATACAGTTCCTTGTGGTAGAGATACTTCGCGGTGATCAGCGCCAAAGAACGGTCGGTGGGGAAAAGCTTGGCGGCGTTGAGAATATAGATGCTTGCCGATTCGTCAAAGGTGGTCATCTGAATCATCTGACCGATGGCATACAGTGCCCAGGGGTTGGGGCACAGCGCATTGGAGCGGAGCAGTTCTTTCTCTGCACGCTCATAATCCCCCGCGCCTGACATGATGTGCGCGCACCCGGCGAGCAGCAGGGCATACCAGTTATTTGCGTTGGGGTTATGTCCCTCAATGGAATGTTCGAGCAGCGCCAGCCACTCTTTTTGTACCATCCAGCTGGGAACGACGGTGTTCCCGTCTGCCGGGCAGCGCATTTTCCCGGTTTTGAGCAGATCAACCCAGTCCTGTACCTCTTCGTCGGTCTCGCCCCAATCCAGATGGGTCGGCAGGGGATCCTCTCCCGCCGCTTCGCGCCGCATTTGCTCCAGCGCGCCGAAGCTGTGTCCCTGCAAAATCACCTTTTCCGCCGGCGTTTGTGCAAGTGGACGGGTGTCCTTGAGCCATTTCTCCAGATACGGCACGGTGATGCCGTCGGCATACAGTGCCTCTTCCGCCGCCTGCTGCGCCTGCTCCCAGGTGCCGTGTGCAAGCGCGGGATCGGCGTGCATCGCGCCGTAAACCTCGACCCATTCCCAGGTGCTCTTCGGCGGCATCGGCTTGTTCTCCATCTGCGAGTTGCAGATGCCCGCCTGAATCTCACAGTATTGGCCGTCGCAGCCCTCTCCGGAGAGGAACTCCTGAAAATGAATGCTGCCCTGTCCCTGTCCCCAGACAAATAGCTTGCGCCCGTGCAGCAGCTGGCTGGACGCCTCCACCAGTCCGTATCCCTGCGGGTTGACATGCGTGACATACCGCAGCACGCCGTCAGTCGTGCCGTAGAAATGGTCGATGGAGGAGGGAATGTTGTCGGGATAGGTGACGTCCGGCTTGCCGTCGTAGGTCGGAACGGTTTTGCGTACCAGTTTGTTGCCCTCAACAATGTATACGCGGTCTGCGTGCGTGATAAAGCGCGCGCCTGCCTCGTGCTTGACCGCGATGTTGCTCCACCAGTACACGCCCTGCATCTCATTGGTCGGGTTGATGATGCGCATTCTGCAATAGAGATATTTGGAGCCGTCAGGCAGAGAAAAATCCATCTGATAGACGAGGTTGCGCACCCGTTCGTAATCGTAGAAGCGCAGAATCGGGGTGCCGTCTTTGTCGTGCAGAATCGCGGTGAAAATCCGGTCGCAGGTGCGGGCGTGATGGCCAAGCCAGCCCAGATTCCACTCTGTCCCGCCGGAGGACCACGCGTTGCGCAGTCCCAGCCATGCCGGGCGGAACACGGGATTGTTGAACATCAGATCCTTCTGCTCTTTTTTATCATACAGCGACCAGAGTCTGCCGCCCAGCTCCGGCACAAAGGTTGCGCGGAGATATTCGTTTTCCAAAACGACGCTGTCCAGCCCGTCCTTGGTGAATGCGCGGGAATACAGATCCTGCGCGCGGTAAGGAAAGGCGCCGCGGACATGACCGTAGGCGGTGTAGACCTCGTCGTCATCGCCGACCGAAGGAATCAGTCCGGGCTTTTCGCCGGGATATGCGTCATAGAGCAGCGGCAGGGTAGACAGCTCGGATACGTCAACTGCCGGGATATTGAGCTTGGTTTGGGTCAGAGTAGTCATCGCTTGCTCCTTTACATGAGTTTTTCCAGAGCCTGCTCGATGCCGACGAGCAGCTCCTTGTATTTTTCCAGTTTGTCGCGCTCTCCGGCGACAACCGCTGCAGGCGCCTTGGACAAAAAGCCCTCGTTGGAAAGCTTTTTCTCCAGTCGCATAATCTCCGCCTGATTCTTTTCCTTTTCTTTGGTCAGACGGCGGCGTTCCTCATCCAGATCAATGATATCTGCCAGCGGGATATACAGCTGCGCCTTGTCAACCACCAAAAGCAGTGCGCGTTCATCGGGGCACTTTTCGCCGATGTGCACCTCGGAGGCGCTGGCAAGGCGGGTGAAAAAGCCGGCGGTTTGCGCGTTGTAGGTGTCTGTCGCGTCCGTATCCACATACAGCTGTGCCTTGCGGGACGGCGGAACGTTCATCTCCGCGCGGCGCAGACGGATTGCTTTGATTGCGCCGATCAGGCGTGTCATGCGGATTTCGTCTTCTTCAAAATCCAGTGCATCGCACGCCGTGGGATAAGCTGTGATCATGATGCTCTCGCCCGTGTGCGGCAGTTTTTGCCAGATTTCCTCCGTGATGAACGGCATGAAGGGATGCAGCAGCTCCAGCGTTCCGCGCAGAACATACGCCAAGACATTCTGGCAGACGCGATTGTCCTCGCTGCCCCGGTCGTTCAGGCGCGGCTTGGCAAGCTCGATATACCAGTCGCAGTACAAATCCCAGATGAAGTCATACAGCTTGGACAGCGCAATGCCGATCTCAAAGCGGTCGAGATTGGAGCGCACCTCGCGCACCAGTGTGTTATAGGAGGACAGAATCCATTTGTCTTCCAGGTGCAGGCAGTCAGCGTGGGGAAGCGCGCAGACGTCAATATCCAGATTCATCAACACGAAACGTGCGGCGTTCCAGATCTTGTTGCAGAAATTACGCGCGTTCTCGATTTTTTCGTCGGAAAAACGCATATCGTTACCGGGCGAATTGCCGGTTGCCAGGGCAAAGCGGAGCGCGTCCGCGCCGTACTGATCGATGATTTCCAGCGGGTCAATGCCGTTGCCCAAAGATTTTGACATTTTCCGTCCCTGCGCGTCGCGCACCAGGCCGTGGATGAGCACGTTGGAAAACGGCTTTTCGCCCATATAGGAAAGACCGGAGAAAATCATGCGCGAGACCCAGAAGGTGATGATATCATAGCCGGTGACCAGTGTGCTGGTCGGATAAAAATATTTCAGATCTTCCGTCTGTTTGGGCCAGCCCAGCGTGGAGAACGGCCACAAAGCGGAGGAAAACCAGGTGTCCAGCGTGTCGGGATCCTGCCGCATCGGGCGGCCGCACCGCGGGCAAATTGCGCTGTCCTCCTTGGTGACGGTGATTTCGCCGCAGTCATCGCAGTAGAAAGCGGGAATTCTGTGACCCCACCACAACTGACGGGAGATGCACCAGTCACGGATGTTTTCCATCCAGTGGAAATAGTTTTTCTCAAAGCGTTCGGGGATAAAGCGGATGTCGCCGTTTCGCACCGCTTCAATCGCGGGCTTTGCCAGCGGCTCCATCTTCACGAACCATTGCAGCGATACGCGTGGCTCGACTGTGGTCCCGCAGCGATAGCAGGTGCCCACATTGTGGCTGTATTCTTCCACGCGGATCAGATAGCCGCCCGCCTCCAGATCCTTCACGATCGCTTTTCTTGCTTCATAGCGATCCATTCCCGCATAGGCGGGATAATCCGCGGTGATTTTTGCGTCTTCGGTCAGAACATTGATGATGGGCAGATCGTGCCGGCGTCCCACCTCAAAGTCGTTGGGGTCATGGGCGGGGGTGATTTTCACCACGCCGGTACCGAAGTCGGTCTCGACATATTCGTCGGCGATGACAGGGATTTCTCTGCCGACCAGCGGCAGAATCAGCGTTTTGCCCACCAGATGGGCATACCGCTCGTCCTTGGGATTGACGGCGACCGCTGTATCGCCCAGCAGCGTTTCCGGTCGGGTTGTCGCCAGTTCCAGATAGCCGCTGCCGTCTTTGAAGGGATAGCGCAGATGCCAGAAGTGGCCTGCCTGATCCTCATACTCCACCTCCGCATCGGAAATGGAGGTGCGGCAGTGCGGACACCAGTTGATGATGCGCTCGCCGCGGTAAATCAGACCCTTTTCATACAGCCGGACAAACACCTCTTTCACCGCGTCGGAGCAACCCTCGTCCAACGTGAAGCGCTCCCGCGACCAGTCGCAGGAGGAGCCCATCTTTTTCAATTGGGATACAATTCTGTTGCCGTATTGCTCCCGCCATGCCCAGGCGCGCTGCAAAAAGCCCTCTCTGCCCAGGCTCTCCTTGGTTTCGCCGTCCTTCTTCATCGCCTCGACGACCTTTGCCTCGGTGGCGATAGAGGCGTGATCTGTTCCGGGCAGCCACAGCGTGCAGTAGCCGTCCATGCGCTTGTAGCGGATCAGAATATCCTGCAAAGTGTTATCCAGCGCATGACCCATGTGCAGCTGACCGGTGATGTTGGGGGGCGGGATCACAATGGTATACGGTGTTTTATTCTCGTCAATCTGCGGCGTGAAATATCCTTTTTCACACCACCCGGAGTAAATTCGGTCTTCCAATTCCCCGGGCGCGTAGGTTTTATTCAGTTCCTGTGCCACGGTGTCACCCCCTCATTCTTCCGGCATATCCCAGTTGTGATAGACATTCTGCACGTCGTCGTTGTCCTCAAGATTTTCCAACAGCAGATTCATAAACTTGATGTCCTTTTCGTCCGTCAGCTCGACATAGGATTGGGGCACCTTGTCCTTTTCCGCGCTGATCACGGTATAGCCCTTAGCGCTGAGCGCTTCGCTGACGGCATAAACATCGTCCGGCTCGGTTGTGATTTCAAACACATCCTCCTCGGCGGAAAAATCAGCCGCGCCTGCCTCCAGCGCGTCCTCCATCAGGGCGTCCTCGTCGGTATTCTCGCGTTCTACCAGAATAATTCCCTTATCGTCAAACAAAAATCCCACGCATCCGGTTGCACCCAGATTGCCGCCGAATTTGTCAAAATAGTGGCGCACTTCGCCGGCGGTACGGTTTTTGTTGTCGGTGGTCGCCTCCACAATGACGGCAACGCCGCTGGGACCGTAGCCCTCATAGGTCAACTCTTCATAGTTCACGCCGTCGGCGCTGGAGGCCTTCTTGATTGCTTTTTCGATGTTATCGTTGGGCACGTTGTTGGATTTTGCCTTTGCGATCAGATCCTTCAGACGCGAGTTGCTCTGCGGATTGGGACCGCCTTCTTTTACGGCGACGGCGATTTCCTTGCCGATTTTGGTAAAGACCTTGGCGCGCTGTGCGTCGGTCTTTTCCTTTTTATGCATAATATTTTTCCATTTGCTGTGTCCTGACATGGTTATATCTCCTTCTGTTTATTCGGTTTCGGATCGGTTCCGTCAAATTTTTTCCGGTTTTTTCATACAAATCAGATCAAAGGCGTTGCCCAGCACCGTCTTGACGGCGGCGGTCAGGCAAATGCGGAAATCGCGCACGCCCGCATCATTTGCGGAAAGAATCTGACAGTTGTGATAAAAGCGGTTAAACGCGGTGCACACCTCCAACACATAGCGCGTCACCACGGAAGGCTCGTATTCTTCCAGCGCCTGCGCCACCTTGTCCGGGAAGAGAGCCAGCACTTTGACCAGCTCTGCCTCCTCGCGGCACAGTTGTGCGGGCGGATTGACCGTGGGGAGCGGCTCTCCCGCCTTGGAGAGAATGGAGCAGGTGCGGGCGTAGGTGTACTGTGCGTACGGGCCGGTGTTGCCCTCAAAGGACAGGGCATCCTCCATCATGAAATTGATGTCGCGCATCCGGTTGTTGGACAGATAGTAAAAGACGATTGCACCGACGCCGACCGCTTCGGCAACCTCATCCTTGTTTTCCAGATCGGGGTTCTTTTCCGCCATGATATCGCGTACCTTATCAATCGCGGAGCGGAAGAGGTCCTTGAGCAGGACAACATTTCCGGTTCGTGTCGCCAGCTTTTCCCCGTTGATGCTGACCGTACCGTAGGGGACGTGGATCAGTTCGTCCTCCCAGTCATAGCCCATCAGTCCGATCACCTTGAACCACTGTGCGAAATGCATGGACTGACCGGCAGAGGTGACATAAATACATTTGTCAAAATGATAGGTGTTCTTGCGGTATATCGCCGCGGTGATGTCACGGGTGGCGTATATGGTTGAGCCGTCCCGCTTGAGAATGATACAGGGCGGCATGTTGTAAGGACTCAGATCGACAATGGTCGCGCCGTCATCCACGCGGAGCAGATTCTTTTCCCGCAGCTCATCAATGACTGCCGGCATTTTATCGGTGTAAAAGCTTTCACCGGCGTAGCTGTCAAAGGTGATGTTCAGCTGGCGGTAAGTCTTTTCATACTCCTGAATGCTGATGTCAATAAACCATTTCCACAGCTCGGTGCAGTCGGGATCGCCGTGCTCCAGCGCGGCAAATGCCTTTCGCGCCTCGTCCTCCAGGGCGGGATCCTTTTCCGCCTCGTTGTGAAAACGCACATAGAGCGCGACCAGCTCGTCAATTCCCTTTTCCTCGATCAGCGCCCGGTCGCCCCATTTGCGGTATGCGACGATCAGCTTGCCGAACTGCGTCCCCCAGTCGCCCAGATGGTTGACGCCGACGCAGTGATAGCCGTAGAACTCATGCAGCTTTTTCAGAGAATGCCCGATCACCGTCGTGCCCAGATGCCCGATGTGAAAGGGCTTTGCCACGTTGGGAGAGGAATAGTCCAAAACAACGGTTTTCCCTTTTCCTTCCTCCGAGCCGCCGTACCGCTCCTTTTGCGTGAGCACCGTGCGGATGACCGAGGCAGCCAGCGCGCTGTTGTCTGCAAAAAAATTCAAATAGCCGCTGACGGCCTGTATGCGCGCGATTCCGTCAATCTCTAGATTGTCGCCCAGCGCCGCTGCGATCTGCGGCGGAGCCTTGCGCAGAATTTTGGATAGTTTGAAGCAGGGAAACGCCAAATCTCCCATCTCCGGATCGGGCGGGTATTCAAACATGGCGGATATATCATCTGTCTGCAATCCGTTTTCCGGCATCATACCGTCCAATCGGGATTTGAGCTGCTTTGCAATTTCATTCTTTAGTTGTTTCAAGCCAACGGCTCCTTCCTTGCTGATAATTATTCATAATATTATATCATGAAACATGGCGCAATGCAAGGACTTTCGGGGAGATTTTCGTATTTTTCAGTGCCGGGCGGGACAGCGGCGTTTGCCGCAGGAAAAGAAAAACCACAGCAAGTCCACTTGCTGTGGCAAAACAGATCAGAATATTTGCTGCTGCCTGCCAAAACGGAGAGGGCAGCGCCGTTTTTGGGGGATAGTTGGCTTTTACAGAAAATACAAAAGAAGCTCGCAAAGCAAAACAGTCGAGCACGCCGTCAACGCGACGACAAAAAGGCTTTTTCCACGCCATGCCGCAAATATCGCGGCGCACAGCGCGAGCAGCCCTGCCCACCATGCGCCGGTTGCATGCAGAATCGCCGGAAAGGTCATGGCGGAGAGAGTCGCGTAGGGGACGTAATACAGAAAGGAACGCAGAAACCTGCTTTGTATCCGTTTGCGGATCAGCACAAGCGGGAACATGCGGATCAGATAGGTCACGATTGCCATAACGGCGATATAAATCCAGATTTTATGCATGCTGCTCCGCCTCCTCCTCGTCCTGAACGGGCGCCAGCAGCGCCGCTGCAACGGATACAGCCAGTGTGACGGTGATGATGCGGCAACCCTCGGAGATATGCGCGGTGAAGGGCAGATAGGTGATCGCCGTATTCAGAACCATCGCTCCCAGTGCCGTCCATGCCACGGGCAGATTCTTTTTGGAGGCGGGGATGACAACGGCGACAAACATGCCGTAGAGGCAAACGCCCAGCGCGGTGACCAAGAAGGCGGGCAGAATGTCACCCAGCCATGCGCCGAGCAGCGTGCCGATCGTCCAGCCCGGAACGGCGACTGCCATCGCGCCGTAGTTATAGGCGGGCGGGAGCGTGCCCGGATAGGAGGCGCTGATGGCAAAGATTTCGTCGGTCACGCCGAAGCTGACGGCAAATCTGTGGCGCAGAGGCGTCTGCGGAGATAATTTCTGCGAGAGAGCGCAGGACATGAGCAGATAGCGGATGTTAATCACCAGCTGGGTCATTGCCATTTCCCCCACGGTGGTTCCGGCGGCAATCAGCGAGATTGCAGAGGCCTCTCCCGCGGCGGTCAGGTTGAACAGGCTCATGACAGCTGCCTGTAAAATGTGAATTCCTGCCTGATAGGCGGAAATGCCGACGGCAAACGAGACGGCAAGATAACCGATGCCGATGGGCAGACCGTCGTGTATGCCCTGTAAAAATGCGCTTTTCGGTTGCTTAGACATGATGCTTTATCCTTTGGGAAAATGAAGAAATGCAGCGGCTGCCGTGTCTGCACAGCAGCCGCATGAGAACAGAATTATTTTTTGCGGATTACACAGAGAACCCGGAACAAAGCGGGAGAAAGCACCGCATTGAGGAAAAACTCTACAATGAAGTTGATTCCCGCGCAGCCGATGACCAAAAAGTAGATCACGCTTGTGCCGTCGGGAATGAAATTCGCCCGCAGGGTGTCGGACATGAAGAGCGCACCCAGAATAAAGAGACCGGTATTCACGATCGGCGCCGCAGCAGCAGCGGAAAAAACAGCCGTGCGGGGGTGCTTGCTTTGCAGCGCGCGAAACAGCAGCGCAGAAACCAGTCCTGCCGCAGTCGCCTTGACCAGACACACCAGGGCGGTGAGAACCGGGTGGTTGGTGAACAGAATGTGCGTAAAGGCGTCAGTGCCGGTGATGCCGGCGATCAACGTGACCATGCCGAATGCAAAGCCCAAAACTGTTCCGCCCACCGGACCGAGCATCATACCGCCCAACACGATGGGAATCAGAGTCAGAGAAATGCTGACCGGACCGATGTGGATACCGCTTCCCACCGTTTGCAAAACGATAACCAGTGCCAAAAAAATTGCCAGCTGTACCATTTTCAGGGTGCGCTGTGCAGTGCTTGATTGTACCATAACAGGTACCTCCTCCGGGACATCACCCGGTGCTGACGCCTCACCTGTGTGAGTACGCCGCAGTCTGAATATATGCAGAACAGAAAAACTGTTTCTACCAAAGATTCGTTATTTGCCCGCGGTATTGCGGTAAATGGCGAAAAGCCCCTGCAATGTCAGATGCGGAACATGAAGGAAAGCATGGCTGCAAGCGGGGAAAATCAGCGGCGCCATGCTGCCGGTCAGCAGCAGACGGACCTCTTCTGCCTGGGGGGAGAGCTTTTGAATCATCCGATCGACCAGACCGTCCACGGCGAACGCATGCCCCAAGACGGTTCCCGCACGCATGCTGTCTGCGGTGTTTTTCCCCACGGCGCTCGGCACATGCGACGGACTGTCCAAAGAGATATAAGGTAATTGCGCCGTTTGCTGCCGCAAGCCTTCCAACGCGGTGAAAGCGCCGGGCAAGATCGCGCCGCCGATCAGTGAGGGGGGACCCTCGCCGTTCTTTGCCGCCTGCAGTGCAAAAACCGTTGTGGCGGTTCCCATATCGACAATGACGGCGGGCGCGCCGTGAAAGGCGGCAACCGCGGCACAGTTGGCAACGATATCGCCGCCCAGCTCTGCCGGGTATTGCGTGCAGATCTCAAAGCCGGTTTTTACACCGGGACCCACGGTGACAATTCTGCATTCGGCGGGCAGGAGCTGGCGCAGCGCCTGCGTGACCCGATCGGTCAGCTGGGGCGCGACGGAGCACAGACAAACGCCGTCGATCTGCTCCGGCGTGATCTGATGCAGCGCAAACAAATTTTGCAGCAGCACGGCCGTTTCGTCCGCGGTGCGTCTTGCATCCGCGGTGATTTTGGACATATGGACGGGCGTGGGACAATCCGCTTCAAACAGTCCCACGCTGAGATTGGTGTTCCCGATATCAATACACAGCAACATAAAGGCCTTCTCCTTTCCGAACCGTTATGACAGGTGAGACGGGCGGGCTCAGCCGCGATCTGCGCGGTTTTCGCCGCTTTCCCGATCCTCCCGTGCCTCACGCTGCGCGTCCTGTTGCCGCTCCTTGGCGGTTTTTTCGCTTTTCTTGAAAGAAAACTTGTTTTCCTTGCCCTCCCACAGGCGTTTGATGTTGGAGCGGTGCTGCCAGATGATAAACACGGTGACAAACAGCACGGGAATCAGCACCGTCAGCGGGATGGCACGACCCAGCATGGAGTAGTAATTGTTCAGCAGCACAGGGAGCATCAGAATGCCGATGACCGAGCCCAGGGATATGTATTTGGTAAAGGCGACGATGATGACAAAAAAGACCAGCAGAATCAGAAAGACAATCGGATTGGCAAACAGGCACATTGACGCCGCCACCGCGACGCCCTTGCCGCCCTTGAATTTGTGATACAGCGGATAGCAGTGACCGACGATACACGCCGCGCCCGCGACGTATGCGGCGTTTTCTCCCAACAGCAAAATGCCGATCCACACGGCGATGCCCGCTTTGAGCATATCAAATGCCAGTGTCAGAATGGCTGCCTTTTTGCCGTAGGTGCGCATCATGTTTGTCGTGCCGGCGTTGCCGCTGCCGTGGCGGCGGATATCGTCGCGGTACATGATTTTGGACAGGATCACTGCGGAATTCAGACTGCCCAGCAGATAGCCGATCACAACACAGCCGAACAGCACTGCCAACTCAACGCCCAGCGAAATATCGGGCAGCAAGCCGTGTTGATATACATTGATAAAATCCATACTAATCTCCATTCTGCCGTATGGCAGGGACGTTTGCCGGGCATGGGTGCTGCCGGCGCTTGAAAGGGGGGTGTTTGCGATTGCTTGGCATATAACGGCGGCGCGTTCTTTTTCCGATCAGTCGCC
This sequence comes from Eubacteriales bacterium, assembly GCA_048527645.1. Classification (GTDB taxonomy): domain Bacteria; phylum Bacillota; class Clostridia; order Oscillospirales; family CAG-272; genus HGM12669. The sequence continues at coordinate 15,089 of DBGFNI010000117.1, forward strand.
GCGCTGGCGGATGATCAGCTTGATCGGCGTGCCCTTGAAGCCGAATACCTCCCGCAGCTGGTTTTCGATATACCGCTGGTAAGAGAAATGAAACAGCTCCGCGTTGTTGCAGAAGATGACGAAGGTCGGCGGCTTGACAGCCTGCTGCGTCATATAATAAATCTTCAGCCGCTTGCCCTTGTCACTGGGCGGCTGTACCCGTGCGGTGCAATCTGCCAGCACATCGTTGAGCATGCCGGTGGAAACACGCGTGGACGCCTGATTGTATACATACTGAATATACTCAAACACCTTGTTCAGCCGCTGCCCGGTCTGTGCGGAGACAAACAGCAGCGGGGCATAGGTCATATATGACAGCGCGTCATAGATGTTGCGGGTGAAACGGTTGGTGGTCTGATTGTCTTTTTCCACCAGATCCCACTTGTTGACCAGAATCACGCAGGCCTTTCCGGCTTCGTGCGCCAGCCCTGCGATTTTTTCATCCTGCTCGGAGATGCCCATGTTGCCGTCGATCATCAACAGACAGACGTCGGCGCGCTCGACCGCCATTTTCGCACGGAGCACGGAAAAATGCTCGATGCGGTCGTTGATGCGGCTTTTGCGGCGGATGCCCGCGGTGTCGATGAAAATAAATTTACCGTATTCGTTTTCCACGCGGGTGTCAATGGCGTCTCGGGTGGTACCCGCAATATCGGAGACGATCAGCCGCTCTTCGCCCAGCATTTTATTGATGATGGAGCTTTTACCTGCGTTGGGCTTGCCGATGACGGCAACCTTGATCACATCATCCTCGTCGCTCGGCGCTTCATCTGCCGGTGCAAGCTGCAAAATGCGATCCAGCAGATCGCCGGTTCCCGTGCCGTGCAGGGAGGAGAGCGGGATGGGATCGCCGGGGATGCCCAGCTCATAAAACTCGTAGAACTCCATGGGCAGATCTCCCACGCCGTCCACCTTGTTGACGCAGAGAATCAGCGGCTTTCCGCTTCGCTGCAGCATCGCGGAGACCTCCCGGTCGTCAGCGGTCAGTCCGCTTTTGACGTCGGTCATAAAAACGATGACGTCTGCCGTCTGCACCGCAATCTGCGCCTGCGTGCGCATCTGCTTGAGAATGACATCCTCGCTGCTTGGCTCAATGCCGCCGGTGTCGATGATGATGATCCCTTGACCGTTCCATTCTATCTCATAATAGATGCGGTCACGGGTGACACCGGGGGTATCCTCCACGATGGAGATGCGTTCTCCCGCCAGCTTGTTGAACAGTGTGCTCTTTCCCACGTTCGGTCTGCCGACGATGGCGACAATGGGCTTTGCCATGGCCTGCCCCCCTTTTTCTAATCATTATTTCAAAAATATCAAAATGTTTTCGTGCTTCAAAAACCGTTACGGATGCAGGATGCCCTGCATCAGTCCGTATCCGTCTGACTCACACACCGTGATCGGCACGCCGAGCGCCTGCTGTACCTCGCACAGTGTGACGTCGTCCAAAAACCTGTCGCCCTCGTGGCGCAGCATGACGGAGGGAATGAGCAAACGCTGCCCCAACTGCTTCCCGCGCAGCTGCGCAATCAGATCTTGCCCGGTGACAAGACCGGCGACGGTGATCTGGTGTCCGAAAAAGTCATTGATGATCGGATAAACCGTGCCGCGTAGTCCCGGACAGCGCTGCGACAGCTTCTCGGTCAGCTGCTTGATCAGCGGATATGCCGCGCTTCCCGTGGCGATGGAAAAAATCTCTGTTTTTTGTTGTTCTTCCTCGGTCAGAAAGGACAGCTCTTCCTCAAACTGCTCGCGGGTGTTGGTGATGGTGCCGACGCCGTTTTCCAGCTGCGCATACCCCTCGTAGTAGGATCCGCAGGGCAGCTCGAGCTCCCCTTTGAGGTAAAACTCGTCGCTGGCGTAAAACACGCGCTTGCCGTGCCGCTCAAGACATTCTGCGGCATATGCCTCGACGGTTTTCACCACCGCGCGGCTCTCCTCCCGTGAAAAGGGCGTGAGATGACACAGTCCCTCCCGATAGCGTGTCATGCCCGCCGGAACTACGCTGACGCTGTTGACCGCCGGACACAGTGCCATCAGATCGGAAATGGTTTTTTCCAAATGCGCGCCGTCGTTGATTTTGCGGCACAATACGATCTGACAATCCATTTCGATCCCGCCCGCGGCAAAACGCTCCAGATAAGAGAGAACCTTGCCCGCCCGGGGATTCTTCATCATTTGTACGCGCAGCTCCGGCTCCGTCGTGTGGACGGAAATGCGGATCGGCGACATGTGCATGGTGAGAATGCGCTCCACATCCGCGTCGGAGAAATTTGTCATGGTGACATAGTTTCCCATCAAAAAGGACAGGCGGGAATCGTCATCCTTAAAATACAGCGTGTCCCGCATGCCGGGCGGCATCTGGTCAATGAAGCAAAAAACGCACTTATTCGCGCAGCGCTTTTTGTCGTCCATCAAAAATGTGTCGAATTCCAGACCGATGTCATCATACTCGCCCTTGCGAATGGAAAATTTCAACAGCTCCGGTCCCCGGTGAATCTGCAGGGTGATTTTCTTTTCCGTCAGATAAAAACGGTAGTCCAGCACGTCGGTGATGCTGTTCCCGTTGATGGAGAGCAGAATATCCCCCGCCTGCACGCCGGCTTTTCCCGCCGCCGAGCCTTTGCGCACTGACTGAATCGTTACCATACAGCAATTCTCCGTTTCAAATTCAGAAAAAACATGGGCTGATGCAAAACGGCACATGCCGCCTTGAAGTCAGCCCACAACGCTTTTCTTGCAATATCCGTTCATGAACAAACAGGAACCGGAAAGGAATGATCAAAAGATTACGCTTCCTTCTTCACGATTTCTTTGCCGTCATAAGTGCCGCAAGCCTTGCACACGCGGTGTGCCAGGTTATACTCGCCGCATTTGGGGCACTGCACCATACCCGGAACCGCCAGCTTCCAGTTTGCACGTCTCTTGTCTCTTCTTGCCTTGGAAACCTTTCTCTTCGGTACTGCCATCTTTCAATCCTCCCTTTCATCTTGGTGCTTTTCTTCTTCCGCAGAATCGGAAAAAGCGCCTTGGTCAAGTAACTTTTTTAATGCCGCAAACCGCGGGTCAATCTGCTTGGACAGGCATTCACACGTGCCGGTGTTGCGATCTTTTCCGCATACCGGACACAGTCCTGCGCAGTCCTCCCGGCACAAATGCTTCATGGGAAATTCCAGCAGCAACTGATCCAACACGGGTGCGTCCAGATCCAGCTTTCCGTCAACAATGAGGACATAGTCGTCATTGTCCTGATTTTCCAGACGGACATCCCCCTGGGTGTTTGCCACATTTCTTTCCAGCTCATAGGACAGGGAACAGTCCAGCGGCTTTGCACAGCGTGCACACGAGGTACGGTAGGAAAGGTCAACGCGGGCACGCAACTCGATAAAGCCTGCCATGTTTTTCACTTCGCCTTTCACGGAGAAAGGCCCGGTGAATGCAACATCGGCAAACAACAGACAATCTCCGATGTCCAGATCGGAGTCGCTGTCGGCAACGGACAAATCATATGCGAAGGAAATTTCGTCAACCTCGCCGCGCAGCAGCGGGTGCATATCCAGTTTCAATGACTCTGTTCCGTTCCTTTCATGAGATAATCACTCGTCCTATTATTATACATACGAGCGCCGGACT
>DBGFNI010000118.1:0-6122 GCA_048527645.1 Eubacteriales bacterium
TGCTGCATAATCACCCACAACGCCGTCGATCTCGCGAGCAACTTCCATACGGAAGTCGGTTGCGCCTGCGGGCAGCTGATCTGCCTTCACGATGACGTTGAAGTCGATGCAGTTCAGCAACTGCAGGTTACGGGAGAAGCCAACGGTTGTTTCAACCGGATTGGGATCCTTGGTCCAAACCGCGGTAAAGGTAAGATTGCTGTTGACGGTGACGGTATCTCCTGCATCATATGTAATGCCGTCTTGCGCGCACAGCCATCCGTCAAACAGATAGCCTGTTTTGGACAGCGCGGAGAGCGTGACGGAATTGCCCGCAGTGATCTGTTCGGTTGTCTGCTCACCGTCGTTATCGTAGGTGACGGTATAGGAGGTGGTTGTCACCTTGGTCCATACGGAAACAAAATTGACATTGCCGGTCACGGTGTAGGATGATCCGCCGCTGTAATACTGACCGTCTGCCATACAATACCAGTTTTTGAACAGATAGCCGTCGTACACCGGCGTCGGCAGCGTGATTGTTTTTCCGACTTCGACTGTCTGCGTACTGTTTCCGTTTTTGGAGTTGGTATAAGTCACTGTGCAGGTTTCTACAACAGTTCCGCTGACTGTAACCGCGCAGGAGACGGCATCGCCCGACGCCGTTGTCGCGGTGACGGTGGTCGTGCCTGCCTTCAAGCCCTTGACCAAACCGCCTTCCACCGTAGCAACGGAAGGATCGGAGGAGGTCCAGGTCACAGATTTATCCGGCGAAATATAAGGATATACGGTATGGTTGAGAGAAACATATTCGCCGGCGTTGACTACCGCGGAAGAAGCAATAGACGTTAAGCCGATGTCTTTTTCTTCAATGGTTTTATTATTGTAAAAAGTGCTCCGGATGTTGCTGATGCTGCCGGTTGTAATCATATAGCTGTAGGCATGCTCACCGTACTGCGTCAGACTTTTTGTAAGGATCGGTGCAACATAGTTGGTTGCGCTGGAGGTGGAACTGGTCGTACCGGTATAGTTATATCTTCCGGCAAAGAGCTGTGTCACGCCGGGCGAATACAGACCGATACCCCAGTTGGAAGAATTGACCCAGGCGCACCAGGTTTCATCCGCCGCATACGGATAATGACGGCAGACCCCCGCGTTGACCTCCACGCCGTTTGATACCTGTCCCCAGAAGGGAAGGCTGGTTTCTTTTGTATAAGTGTCGTTGGTCCAGGGAGAAGAACCGCCGTACCAGACAAAGTTGCCCAGATAACTGATGGTGTAGAAAGCGGGAAGCTCCTGATCAACCTGGTGGAAGGTGTAGCCGGACCAGTCAAAGAAGCGGTTGTCCACCTGAACGCCGGTTGCGGTGAGCGTATAGGTGCTCTCCATATATGCCTGTGCGAAGTTTCCGGTCGCCCAGTCGCGCGGCATGCATTTCACATAGATGGAATTTGAGGTTACCACAACATCGACAATCTTACTTTTTGTGCTGCCCGCAGCGGAACTGGAGCCGCCCTGCACTGGGTTATAGCCCCACAGCTGCCCGTTATAATAGCCGGGCGTATATCCGTCGCTGTCATAAGCATTGCCCGCGTAATAGGATTGCTGCACCAGACGGCCGGCATCCGCGCGGTTCAACAGGTTGGAAACGTTGCTGAGCCCGTCGGTTTTGTCTTCCAGATAGGACAGGCCGCCGCCCATGGTGAGGAGCGCGCCGATTTTATATTTGCTGTTTTCCAGATATACGGTGGAAGAATAAACCGTGTATTTTTCGGTGGTGACGCCGTATAGGATAAAGTCGGTATTTTTTCCTGTCTTCGCGGTGATTGTGATTTTTGTGACAGCGCTGCCGTATGCGCTGTTCAGATAATTGTCAACCAGTCCCGTAAAGGTGATGACCTCGCTGACGGAGGGCTCGAGATAAATCGTTTCCGTGACGGAGGAGCCGGAGGAATTGATGTAGGTAATGGCGCCGGAGACGGCGGCATTGCTGTAATAGGAGATATGATAGCGGTTAAAGGAGGTGCCGCTCATATTCAGATTAAAGGTCATCGTACCGTTGCCGGCAATGGTATATTTCGGACCGTTTTGCGCGGAATAGCCGGAGACGGAGGTGATCGAAGCGATACCGTTCATAGCATTACTGTCATATTTTACCGGCGCAAGCTTCCAGATCATTGCTGCGTTGGTCTCGCTGTAAGTTGTCAGCTTGACCAGGGAGGAGGTGGCGGATCCGACCTCTGCCAGAGCCAGAGAAGGATCGGCTGCACAGCGCAGAATATAGCCGTTTGCAACCGCGGTGATCTGCCACTGCTGAAGAGAGGCGTCGGTGTCCTGCTGCAGGACAGCGTAACTGTTTTTTGATGCGGAGACCGTGCTCACGACACGTCCCGAAGCGCTGAGCGGCGTCAATTGATAGTTACTGCCGCTGGAACTGATCTGAAAAGTCTGTGCTGCCTGAGAAGACGGAGAGTCAACATTCAGGCAGGACGCCTCCGAATTCTGTGCGGGATAGGGAATGTTCAGAACATATCCGCTTTCCTGATTGACCAGAGCATAAAAACCGGGGGCGACAGATGCAGTTGCGGAGGTTGTTGTCTGCTCTGCCGCAGAGGAGATATTCACAGCTGCGGGAATGACAGACAGCAGCAGCAGCACGGTGAGTAGCAGGGATAGAACGCGTGTGCCGTGCCGATTGGAGTTACTTGAAAAGAACATGATCACACCTCAAATTTTATTCAGACAGAGTTTCCCGATCTGCTTGGAAAGGAAACGATGACACTGTAACATAATAGTAACATATTTACCGAAAAAAAGCAAGGGTTTTAAGCGCCGGACGGGAAATATCAGTATAATTTACAAAACAAAGCGTTCAAATTTGTATAATATAAGATGTAAGCTGCCCCGCTAACATCACGGGGTTGCGCTTTCAAAAGTCAAGTGGTGCTTTGCGTATCGGTTGTTTCGGCGGCTTGCGTGCTTTGCGGGACAACGGCCTCCTCGTCCAAAACGCGGTTTCCGTTTTCAAACAGTCCGGTATAGGTACGGCCGCTGGAATAGGTGTAGGTTCCTTCTCCGTTCATCAGGTTGTCCTTAAACTGGCCCACATATTGGTCGCCGCTTTCCTTCCAGGTGTAGGTGCCCTGACCGTTGCGCGCGTCGTTTTCAAATGAGCCGGTGTAGATGTCTCCGTTGGAGAAGGTAAAGGTTCCCTCACCGCTCTTCAAATCGTCCTGATAATACCCCTCGTATTTGCTACCGTCCGCCCAGATATAGACACCATAACCGTTTTTCTTTCCGTTTGAAAAGCTGCCGGTGTAGCTGGAACCGTCCTTGCGGGTATAAACGCCCTCACCCTCTTTTTTGCCGTTGACAAACGAGCCGGTGTAGACGTCTCCGTTTACGGAGGTCAAGGTGCCCTGACCGTTAAACAACCCGCCGGAAAACGAGCCCTGATAGACATTTCCCTCTTTGTCGGTCTGCGTTCCCTCGCCCTCCATCAGCAGCGAGGTGCCCAGCTCCCCCTCATAAACGGAGCCATCGGAAAAGGTGACCTTGTTTGCGCTCTTCTGAATCTTTGCGCTGACGCCGTTGGAATAATACAGCGTGCCGCTTTGCGGGATGCCCTCCTTGTTTACCATGCCGAAGAATTTAACGGTGGAGCCGTCGGAGGCGGTGATTTTGCGGTACTGAAAGCCGAGCAGATATGCCGCGACAAACAGCAGTACGACGCATAGCACGGCGATGCCGAAGGTGATCAGAAAAACATTCTTCCCTTTTTTCTTTCCGCTTTTTCCCTCCTTGGAGGTGTGCGGTGTCTGTGCCGCCGGGTCGGTCTGCGGCGCGGACGGATCAATCTTTTTGTTCTGACTCATATAATCGGTTTTCTGCCCGAAAATCTGACAGAAGCTCCTTTCTGTTTCAGTATGGTTGTGTTTGTATGCATGACCATTTGGCATGCATACAGGATGCTTTGATCAGAAAAAGACATCCTTTGCGTTTTTCATCAGCTGAATGATATCGGGAACCAAAATCAGACAGAGAATGGCAAAAACAATCGCGAGCACAACGGTCAGCAGCACTGCTTTCCCGCCGTTTCCCTTTTCGGAATACGTTTGAATCGCCCGGTCACGGTTTTTCCCCGGCTCGATATACAGCTTGGCGTCTGCGATGTCCGGCTTTTTCTGTCCCGGCTTTGCCTCCGCGTCGATGACGGTGATCACGCGGCGCAGCGTGCCCTTCGGACGAAGCGCATGGCGGAGAAAAATGTTTTTCTCTACCTCCATATCCCGCAGCGTTTTCGCATGCGCCGGGGAATCTGCGTTTTCCCGGAGCAGAAAACGGACCATCGCGCCGATAAACTTTTTGTGATAAACGGCGGCGAGACTTGCGAGAATCGCACCCAGCGCAAAGCACAGGATCAGTTCGTTGAGAGATCCGTAATGAACGGTTTGCAGGAATGCCTGAAGGTCTTCTGCAATTTTCTGTGTGATTGTGATTTCGCCCATGACATGTTTCCTTTATGACACTTATGTCTCATTGAAAAAATCGGTTCCGCAAAGCCTGGTCAGCAGCGCCTCCAGCGCCTTACCGTCAGCAAAGGACAACTCCAGTGTCCCCGCTTCCCCTTTCCTGCGGACAATTTTCGCACGGCTGCCAAGCGTGGTGCTGATTTTGTCCTGAAGGGTTTTATAGTATGCCTTTGTTTGCAGATCATCTTGGGATGCCGCCGAGGTCTGCTTGGGCGTGTTCAGGCGCTTTGCCTCCGCCTCTGCTGCGCGTACGGAAAGGTCCTTTTTGACGATCTGCTGCGCGAGTAGCACTTGCTTTTCGCGGTCTTTGACAGACAGAATCGCTTTGGCATGTCCGGCAGAGAGGGCACCGGAATTGACCAGCTGCGCCGCCTCCTCCGGCAAATCCAAAAGTCGCAGCGTGTTGGCGACGGAGGAGCGGTTTTTGCCCAGCTGCGCAGAAAGCGCCTCCTGCGTCATGCCGTACTTTTGCAGCAGCGCGCGGTATGCCTGCGCCTCCTCCAGCGGGTTGAGATCCTCACGCTGGATGTTTTCAATCAGCGCTGCCTGTGCGGCGGTTTTGTCATCCATGCTGAGCACCACCGCCGGGATTTCGGTGAGTCCCGCCATTTTCGCGGCGCGCCAGCGGCGCTCTCCCGCGACGATTTCATAAAAGCCGTTATTCTTTGCGGCTCTTACTGCGATGGGCTGTAGCACGCCGTGTGCGGCAACCGAGTCCGCCAGCTGCTCCAAAGCGGCGGTATCGAAGATTTGACGGGGTTGTTCGGGATTGGGTTCGATTTGAGAAATACGCAGCGTGGATACGGCGTTATCCCGGGGCAGCTCGTTTTCCAAAAACAGAGAGTCAAGACCTCTGCCCATTGTTTTTTTAGCCATGTTGTTATGCTGTCACCTTGTCAGAAAGGGTCCTTTCTTTGATGTAATGCTTGTAATGCGCGCACCGCGCACGCGGCTTGAGTAACCGTTAAAACCGCTGCAGCAGCTCTCTTGCCACTTCCAGATATGCCTGTGCGCCTTTGGAATTCTTGTCGTAGTAGTAAACCGGCATGCCGAAGCTGGGCGCTTCGGAGAGGCGGACGTTCCGCGCAATCGGCGTTTTGAAGAGCTTGGAGCTGTAGTATTTCTTGATCTCCTCCAGCACCTGCACGGAAAGATTGAGCCTGCCGTTGTACATGGTGATCAGGATGCCGACGAGCACGAGATCGGGATTGTAGGTCTCCTTGATTTTTTTCACGCTGACCATCAGCTGGGAAAGACCCTCCAGCGAGTAATATTCGCACTGCATCGGAATGATAAAGCCGTCTGCCGCACTCAACGCGTTGATGGTGAGAATGCCCAAAGACGGCGGGCAGTCGATGAAGATGTAATCGTATGCATCGCGCACCTCCTCCAACGCGTCCTTCAGCCGCTCGGCACGCCGCTCGGCGCTGACCAGCTCAAATTCTGCGCCGGCAAGGGAAATGTGTGCCGGAACAACAGAGAGGTTGGTATACGCCGTCTGCACCACGGCTTTGGAAAGCGGAATATCCCCGATCAACACCTCATAGGTTGTTGCGACGCCCTTTTTGTTGATGCCGAATCCGCTCGTGGTGTTTCCCTGCGGATCCATATCAA
>DBGFNI010000119.1:0-7730 GCA_048527645.1 Eubacteriales bacterium
GACAGGGAGACTCGAACTCTCGACCTCACGGATGTGAACCGTGCGCTCTAACCAACTGAGCTATGCCTCCGAACAAAAGAATCATAACAGATTTTAAGGAAAATGTCAAGGGGTTTGCACAAGAAATCTGCAATTCTGCGAAAATATGCTGCGGCGACGGTTTTGGCAAATCTGCTCCGTATAAAAGCGCGGCGGATGAATGTATGCGGTGCGGCATCAAAAAAATAATTCGCGAGAACGGTTGGATTTTTCATCATAATATGGTATGATATCAACAGAGAGAAGCGCTTGCTGTCGGGCGTTCGAGCAAGACTGGAGTTTGCGCCGGGGATGTGATTGCCGCGCAACCGTGCGCGAAGGGATGCGCAAGAAAAACGGTGATTTGTGCGGTGAGCAGCGTACAGGAGCAGCACGAGAGACGAAAAGGCGGCGAGAAAAAGGCGGCGTTTTGTCTGCGGCTTGCGATGCGGCGTGCCGGCGGCGGAAACGATGAGCGGCGTGGGAGAGCGGCACGAGGGGCAAAAAACAGCGATGAAAAGCGACAGCTGTGGGGCGCGGCGTGCGGTCGTGACGAAAAAGCAAACCGCACTAATGAATGTGCGATGGGCTGTTCGGTGCGGCGCGCGGGAAGGGAGAATGAAAATGATACCATCAGAGCATGGCGGTGCGGCATATGTGCTGCGGGAAGAACAGATATCCATGCTTCGCAAATTGAAGCTGTTTCTGTTTGATCTGGACGGCACGCTGTATTTAGGTGAGCGGCTGTTTCCGTTCACGCCGGCGTTGCTGCGGGAAATCCGCGGGCGGGGCGGCAGATATCTATTCATGACAAACAATTCCTCCCGCAGTGTAAAAGACTATGCAGCGCGGCTGTGCTGGTTGGGGATTGCGGCACAGGAGGCAGATTTTGTGACCTCCTCGCAGGCAGCTGTATATTATTTGAATCGTCACTGCGCCGCAGCGACGCTCTATGTCTGCGGGACGCAGTCTCTGAAAGAGGAATTGGTGCGGGCGGGCTTCGGTGTGACGGAAAAGCCGGAGGAGGCAGAAGGGATACTGATGGGGTTTGACACGGAGCTGACCTTTCAAAAGCTGCGCGACATCTCCTATCTGCTGTGCACGCGGGATTTGCCCTATTTTGCGACGAACCCGGATTTTGTCTGTCCCACGGAGTTCGGTTCTGTGCCGGATTGCGGCAGCGTGTGCGAAATGCTGTACCGTGCGACGGGGAAGCGCCCGGTTGTGCTCGGTAAGCCGGAGCCGATCATGCCGCAGCTCGCGATGGAGCGGGTCGGCTGCAAGCCACAGCAGACTGCGGTCATCGGCGACCGCCTATACACGGATATTCGATGCGGGATTTGCGCCGGGGTGCGCACCGTATTGGTGATGAGCGGCGAGACAACGCCAGAAATGCTGGAATCGTCGGCGGACAAGCCGGATGTTGTGTTACAGTCGGGGGCACAGCTGTTGGAGGCGCTGCGTCTTGCCTGACGGCAAAGGAAAACGGGAAAAGGATATGGAGGATGCATATGAAACTATCGGTTTTTTATCATCATGTCGCGCAGGGCGCGGAGCAGAGGAATGTCACGCTGCCGGAGGCACTGCGCGCGGTGCGCGGCTGGGGCGTGGAGGCGCTGGAGGTAGAGTTTTCTTCCGCGGGGGGATGTGTGGAATGTGCAGAACAGATCAGGCGGGAGGGGCTGGAGATCTCATCGATCTTCGGATTCTTTGATTTTTTGCACACGGGCGACTGCCGTCCGGCTTACTCCATGGTAGACACGGCGGCGGCGCTTGACGTACGGAAGGTGATGGCGATCCCGGGCTTTTTTCAAGACGGCGATTTGGCACAGCGGGCTGACGCGTGCCGGAAAAACATGGCGGCGGCAATGAACGGCTTGTGCGATTACGCGGCGCGGTGCGGCATCACTGTGATGACGGAGGACTTTGACAACGGGGCAAGTCCGATCGCGACCGGCGGGCAGCTGGTGCAGCTGTGTGGCGCGGTCCCGGCGCTGAAAATTGCTTTTGACACCGGGAATTTTATGTTCAGCGGTGAAAACGAGATCGCCGCCTTTGAAGCGCTGCGGGACAGAATCGTACATGTCCACTGCAAGGATCGCTCCCGATCGGCGGCGTGGGGCGGGGAACCGCTGATCTGTGCGGACGGGACGCGTGCGTATCCCGTGCCGGTGGGGGAGGGGTGCGTTCCGATTCGCGAGCTGCTTTTGCGACTGCGGGAAATCGGCTATGACGGCTATTTGGCAATTGAGCATTTCGGTGCGCCGGATCAGCTGGAATATATCCGCCGCTCTGCCGCATGGCTGTCTGCGTTGCTACATGCCTGAAGCAGGTTGAACGGATGTTTTTTGTCAGAAAAGCGCTGTCTGCTGACTTTTTGTTTGCCTTTTCGCATAGAATGTGATAAAATATAAACGGAAGAGGTAACAGATTTTTTTATCATTTGAGAATACGAGGTGAGACCCATGCACATCCCGAGCGGAAACACGGATCAGGTACGGAATTTATCTTTTGAGGAGGCGCTGTCCGATGCGCTGCTGCCCCACGCGGAATATGATGCGGGAAAATGGCTGTTTGTGCCGGACTATTATACGGAATACCGTTACATACTCGGTACGCGCGGGAAGGAACCGCTGATCTGTATCGGGATCAATCCCTCCACTGCTGCGCCGGACGCCTTGGACAACACGCTGAAAAGCGTGGAGCGTATTGCACATGCCAACGGATTTGACAGTTGGATGATGTTTAACGTCTATCCGCAGCGTGCAACCAGACCAGAGGACATGGAGCGGGCGGAAAATGCATTTTTGCACGCTGAAAACATCCGTGCACTGCGGTGGGCGCTTGACCATTGCGGCAGTCGGAAAGCCGTTTGGGGCGCCTGGGGCAACAATGTGGAGCGCCGTCCTTATCTGATTCGCTGCCTTTGGGAGATGGCGGAGGCTGCGAATGAGGCAGGTGCGGTTTGGTACAGCGCGGGGAAGCGCTCGGTGCGCGGGCATCCGCACCATCCCCTGTATCTGAAAAAGGACACCCCCTTGGAGCTCTTTGACATACGGGAGTATCTGGAGACGCTGAAAATCTGATTTTCGGGAAAGGAGGACGCTTATGCAGGACGGAAAAAAGGGAACGGGACTGAAGAATAAGAAGCGGGTAAGGGCAAACTGTGACTACTGTCTGTATTTTGAGCAGGATGAAGAGAGCGGAATGGCGGAATGTCAGCTGAATCTCGATCAGGATGAATGGGAACGGTACCTTGCGGGCGGGCAGAAGGATTGCCCTTATTTCCGCATGTATGACGAGTATAAAACCGTACGAAAACAGATATAAACGGCGGCAAAAATCTGATTTTTGATTGATGCGTAAAAAAGATAGGCAGTTTTTTGTGCAAAAATTATACATCCATTGATAAGAAATTGACAAACTTTTTGTGCGATATGAAAAAAGCTTGCCAAAACTCATCATGAAAACGACTTCAGGTTTGACCACTTTTTAACGGATTTTTAATTACTAAAGTCCTCTTGGATTTATTTAGAAATAGGAAAAAACCTTGAAAAATGGATGTTGACAATTTGTTTGAAAAAAGGTATACTCTAACTGTGATAAACCCACAAAAATACATTTTAGGAGGTAATAAAATGAACAAGAAACGGTTTATTGCCGCTATACTTGCAGTGATCATGGTTCTCACCCTGATTCCTGTATCGGCATTGATCGGTTCCGCTGCTACGGATTGGGAATATACCGAGCGCGAAGACGGAACGATTATGCTGACCAAGTTTACCGGAACTGCCACAGGCGATTTGGTTGTCCCCGCAACGGTGGATGGCAAATCTGTCTACGGCATTGACAAGGAAGTGCTGTATGCGAAAATCAATCTCACTTCCATCACGGTATCTGAGGGAATTGAGTATATCGGCGACTTCTGCTTCGGTGCCTGCACCAAAGTGACTGCCGTTACACTGCCGTCCACGCTTACCACTTTAGGTAACTGTGCGTTCTACATGACCGGCAGTATGGTTTCTTCGCTGACGGTGGAGCTGCCCGCAGCTTGTGTCAACTATCCCTGTGACACGACCAGCAAGTATTACGCATCGATTTCCAAGGGAAACAAAGGACCTTTTTACAACTTCAACACGAAGGCTGAAAATGTTGAAACGAAAAAGGTTGTTTGCTATTCCAATGTAGCAAAGGCGATGCTGGAAACTTGCAGCGCAAACAGCAACAAGACCTTTGCCATTGAACGCAAATTTCTCGAAAAGGACGGCGGCGCTCTTGTCGGAACGGTGACCACTTCTACGGACAATCCGTTTACGATGAGCTCATCTTCTTTCAAAACCTTCGGTGATGCGCACTACGGTGTGACCGACACGTCCAATCTGAAGATCAAGAGCATGGAATGGCGTTTTGACAACGATGCCTGCACCCTGCATGTGGTAATGGTTGTCCACGACGAGCAGGAGGTTATCACCAACCGTCCGGATTACGCAGAATGGGAGACGGAATGCGCGGAGCTGCTGCTGGATCCCTATAACGAATTCCAGGATGGCTGGAGCCGCGACAATCTGATTCAGCTGCGCATCAACAATCAGGGCAAGCTGAGCGGTCGTTGGTTGGCAGAGACGCTGGGCGGTGTTGCAGATGCAGAACTGCCCTCTCAAAGCGCGTTCGACGAGAAATTCCTCGGCACGGTAACCAAGAATGCCGAGACGAACGACTATACTTATTCTTTCACGGCAAATCTGTCTGAGTTCGCACTGGAAACCGGCAGAAAGCTCGGCTTTACCGCACATGCTGTTTCCTGTCCGGATCCGGATAATTCCGGCTGGCAGTACACCGCATACTACATGCGTGCGGACGGCACAAAGGGCGTTTGGGATGCGAACAACTGGGATTATCTCGAGTTGGATCTGCGCGCAACCGCACATGACGGCCGTGACTATGATCAGGCGCCGAACATTGCGCTGAGCCAGGGCGCCGATGAAATCAAGTTGGACGGTTGGCATGAAGCTTACTATAATGCAGGCGCTGTTATGGATTCCGATTGCAGCAAAGATGATAATGCGACCAACTGGTGGGCTGTGAAAAACGGCGTAGGCACCGGCACTGCTGAACATCCGAACAACGGCACCGGTACTACTGATTCCGGTCTTCGTTCGTTCTCTGCGCTCCTGAGCGAGGACGGCACCAAACTTTACTATTATGTAGAAGTAATAGACAGAACGGCCACCGGTGAAACCGGCCCGAGAGATATTGACAGAGACGGTTTGGAGATTTACATTGATCCGTACGGTAACACGGATCCTGTCACGGAAGATTATCAGAACAATCTGATCATCCTCCGCCTGGCAAGAGACGGCGGAATCTCCGGCTCGCTGCTCGGCAGGAGCATTTCACGTGCGGCATCCGCCGGCACGGCGAAAAGCCTGGATCGTCCTGCAAACTGCCTGAAATGGGATTCGACTCTGGCAGGAAAGTATATCATCAACTCCTATGAGCTGGCAGGCGTGAAATATGTCGAAACGCTCGTTCGTAACTACAATGGCACGGACTATAACTACGAAGACGAAGAAGGCTTTACCATCGGTGACGCTGATCCTTCTGTATACTACGAGGGTTGTGTAGATCTGAGCGCGTTGGGCATCAGCCTGGAGGCAGGCAATTACCTCTCCTGGCAGGCAAGATCGCTGGATTATACCACTGCAGACGGCTTGACCACGGTTCAGTTTGCACATGATGGCTATTATGACATCATGGAGACGAACTACTGGAAGAGCAGTAAGATTTGCGATGGTGAGTGGATTTACAAGGTTCTGGATGAAGAAGCAAAGACCGCAATGATACTGCAGTATGCCGGCGTTTCTCTGGAGCCGGTTATGCCCGAGACGATCGACGGTTATACTGTTACGGCTTTTGCAACCGAGACTTTCTGTCACAACGGCGTGCTGACAAAGATCACGCTTCCCAAGACACTGACCTATCTTCCTTCGGAGGCCTTTGCTTACTGTAAGAGGCTGGCTACCGTTGTGATCCCGGATGACTGTCTCTACAATGTCATCCCCAGAAAAGCATTCTATATGTGCTCGATCTCATCGTTTGTCCTGCCGAATTCGATTGAAAGAATCTGTGACACGGCTTTCCGTCAGTGCACCAATCTGAAGACCTTTACAATCAGCGAAAACAGCCAGCTAAAGTGCATTGAACACAATGCGTTCTTTAACTGTAAGCAGTTGGGAGGAATCAGATTGCCCGAGGGCTTCGAAAAGTTTGAACCGGTGCCGGGGGGGAATACTCAATTGAGCCCCTTCGGTAACTGTTTCAACCTGAAGACAGTATATCTGCCTTCCACGCTGAATTTGCTTCCGCAAGCTACATTTGCGAACTGCTGGAGCGAATCGTCGTACGGCTTGGAGCAGCTGTTTGTTGCAAATCCGAACATGGTTTATGAGGCTGATGCACTGACAGGTTGCCACCGCGCTCAGTTGTACTGTACGGTTGGCTCTACCACGCAGATATATTGCAACGAAGTGACTTCTTTGTACGAAGAGTATGGTGATCCCAGTGATAAGGACAGATTATCCGGTGCGCGTTTCAACTGCGATACCACTGGAACGGATCAGAATCATGCATTGGTTGTGAAGGAAATAGATTCTAACGGAGCTTTTATCTATGACTGTGTGAGCTGCCATTACAGAATAATGGGCACTAGGTTCTATGATCCCACATGCGGTACGGATGGTGAAGGCGTTCCTGCAACGCATACCTTCAACAAGACCAAGGTGATCAAGCCGGCAACCTGCACCGAAGACGGTGCAAGCATCGTCGTATGTTCCACCTGTATGATGGCACAGAATATCCAAGAGCAGACTGTCATTCCGAAGCTGGGACACGATGTTGTTGCTGTACCCAAGGTGGAAGCAACCTGTACAGAGGACGGCAAGACTGCCGGCACCTACTGCGCAAGATGCAATGAAATTCTGAGCGGCTTTGATACCATCCCCGCAACCGGACACGACTTCTCCGAAGAGGTCGTTGTGAGACCCGCAACCTGTGATGTAGACGGTGCCGGTACCTACAACTGTACCGTTTGCGGAGAAAACGACAATGTCGAGCATGTGATTCCCGCACTGGGACATCATCTTGTTCCCGATGACGGTGCTGAAGTGGTTGAACCCACCTGCCAGCACGCAGGATATTACTCCAGCGCACACTGCGACAGAGACGGCTGTGACTACACAACCGGCAGAGTGGACTTTGAGCAGTTGGATCACAACTACACGATCGAAGTATCGGTAGACAAGGAACCGACCTGTACGGAGGAAGGCTCCAAGACCATGAAGTGCAGCCTGTGCGAAGAGGCAACCACCAGTGTTGCAATTCCGCCGCAGGGTCACAAGTATGAGAGTGTCAACATTGAGCCCGGTTACTCCTATGACGGCTATATCGGCGACGAGTGCTCTGTGTGCGGCGATCGTAAGGACGGCGTTACCGTAGAACGCAAGAGCATCACCGGTAAGTATGCCGATGTCGTTGAATCGCAGTGGTTCTACGAAGCATCCGCGTTCTGTCTGGATCGCGGTCTGATCACCGGCAGCGGCAAGGCAGGCGACGGCAGCGGCAGAGAACTGTTTAAGCCTGATGCACAGACGACCCGTGCGCAGGTTGTGATGATTCTGTGGCGCTATGTCGGTTCTCCTGAGCCGACCGGCAAC
>DBGFNI010000120.1:0-15869 GCA_048527645.1 Eubacteriales bacterium
CGACAGACGCCGCATGCCAGCCGGATGACATCGCCTTGATCATCCGCCTGACCGCGCAGCCCGGATAACCGCACCTGATTACCGTATCGGCGCCGCAGCGCGGCGCCGTATGTTTTCCGATCCGTTCCCCCCGCCGGTTTTCCCCGGCGTTTTTTCTTTTTTTCAGCAATATTCTTTAATAGAATTGCCAAAAAATGCATTTCGGAATATGCTGATAACAGCAAAATACAAATCGGAGATACATCATGAAAGAAGAAACGCGCTGCCTCTCCCGGCTTCTGCCGGGGCAAAAAGGGCGCATTGTCACATTATATCATACTCCGTGCATGAAACGGCGTTTGGAAGATATGGGCTTTATTCCGGGAAGTGAGGTAGAATGTGTGGGCTGCAGCCCCGGCTGCGGCATGAAGGCATATCTCATCCGCGGCGCCGTCATTGCCCTGCGTTCGTGCGACAGCGGACGGATTCAGATCAGACAGGAGGAAACCAAGAAATGGGACTGACCGGTCAGGCAACCGGGCGCGGTGCGGTCGACCGGAAGCTGAAAATCGAAAAAAAGACGCCAAACGATCTGGTCATTGCCCTGGCGGGAAATCCCAATGTGGGAAAAAGCACCCTGTTCAATACGCTGACGGGAATGCATCAGCACACCGGCAACTGGCCGGGAAAAACCGTTGCGCTGGCGCAGGGCACCGCGCACTGCGACGGCACCGGCATGGTGCTGGTTGATCTGCCCGGGACCTACTCGCTGTACGCACGCTCCCCCGAGGAGCAGGTGGCACGCGATTTCATCTGCGGCGGAGAGGCGGACGCCGTGGTCGTGGTCTGCGACGGCGGCGCACTGGAACGAAATCTGACGCTCGCGCTGCAAATCATGCAGCACACCGACCGCGTGATTCTGTGCGTCAATTTGCTGGATGAGGCGAAGCGGCGCGGCGTTTCCGTCAATCTTTCGGCGCTCTCCGCACAGCTGGGCATTCCCGTGGTGGGCACGATCGCGCACAACAAAAAAGGGCTGCCCGCTTTGCTGCGCGCCGTTTGCGCGGTCTGCGACGGAAGCTGGGAAGCACAGCCGCGGCAGATCGACCCGCAGGCAAGCGCGGAGGAACTGGTCTCCCTCGCTCATTCGCTGTGTGTCGAATCGGTGCACAGCACACATTCCGGGCAATATCACGCAGACCGTAGGCTGGACCGTCTGCTCACCGGTCGGCTCGTCGGCTATCCCGCCATGCTCCTCTTGCTGGCAACCGTTTTTTGGATTACGATCAGCGGCGCCAATATTCTCTCTGACTGGCTGAGCGCCGGCTTCGACGTTCTGGAGCAAAAGCTGTCGGCGCTGATGCTGATGCTGCATGCACCGCCCTGGATGCACGACGCCGCAGTGTTCGGCGTTTTCAGAGTGCTGGCATGGGTTGTATCGGTGATGCTGCCGCCCATGGCGATCTTTTTCCCGCTGTTTACCCTTTTGGAGGACGCGGGCTATCTGCCGCGAATTGCCTACAATCTCGATCGCCCGTTCTGCCGCTGCAGCGCCTGCGGCAAGCAGGCGCTGACGATGTGCATGGGCTTTGGCTGCAACGCAGCCGGGGTCACCGGCTGCCGCATCATTGATTCGCCGCGGGAGCGGCTGCTCGCGATCCTCACCAACAATTTTGTCCCCTGCAACGGGCGTTTTCCTACGCTTGTACTGATTCTGACCGTGTTTTTCAGCATCCGCTCCGACTCCTCCGTTCTCAACAGTCTCTGGTCCGCGCTGCTGCTGACCGCCGTGATTCTGATCGGCGTGCTGTTCACCTTTCTGACCACACGTTTGCTTTCCCGCACGCTGCTCAAGGGCACCCCCTCTTCCTTCACCTTGGAGCTGCCGCCATACCGCCGCCCGCGGATCGGGCAGGTGCTCATCCGCTCCGTCTTTGACCGCACGCTGTTCGTGCTGGGCAGAGCAGCTGCCGTCGCCGCACCTGCCGGACTGATTCTCTGGCTGTGCGCAAACCTTCGCATCGGCGGGGAAAGTCTGCTGCTGCACGCCGCAGGTTTTCTGGATCCGCTCGGCAGGCTGATGGGTCTGGACGGCGTGATTCTGATCGCGTTTATCCTGGGATTCCCCGCAAATGAAATCGTGCTCCCCATCGCAATCATGGCATACAGCGCCGCGGGGACAATCAACCCGCTGACCGATCAGGGCACCGTGCACGCACTGCTGTGTGCCAACGGCTGGAACAGCACCACCGCCGTTTGTATGCTGCTTTTCACACTGATGCACTGGCCCTGCTCCACCACGCTTCTCACGGTGAAAAAAGAAACGGGAAGCTGGAAATGGACGGCGCTTGCGGCAGTGATCCCCACCGTCGCCGGCATGCTGTGCTGCATGCTTGTCAACGCACTCTCTCATCTTTTGATATAAAGATTCTGCCCGCACGCATCAACACTCTTTTGCAGCAGCAGTCCCCGGAGAATACGCAAAACCGTATTCTCCGGGGACTGCTGCTTTTGTAAATATTATTCTGTTCTATCCTTGCCGCTGTGTAACGAAAAAGTCAAACGGCAGCGTTTCAATCGCTTTCAGACAAATCGTTCTGCGGGATGCCGTCCTCGCTGATCGCCTGCAAATTTCCTGCAATCAGCTCCAGCGCGCTGTAAAACGCTTCCCGCTGCGTCTCGCTCATCCCTTTCCCGCCGATTTCAGCCGCCTGCTGCGCGCGCAGGCGAACCGTCTGTGCCGCCTGATAGCCTGCCTCTGTCAGACGGATCGGAACGCGATACTTGTTTTCCGTATTCGTTTCCTTTTCCACAAGACCCCGCGCCCGCATACTCGCAATCGCACGAGAAACGTCCGCCTTGTTGCGGTTGCAAAGCTTGCCCAGTTCGACCGGCGTAATGCCGTCCGGCCGGTGATACATCGCCGCCAGATACAACGCATGCGGCCCCTTCAAGCCGTATTTTGCCATTTCATCCGCTTCAATTTTGCGCAAATACCGATGGATGGCGGAAATCCCGTTAGAAAATCTCACAAATCTGCTGTCCACTTTTCTGCCCTCCGTATTTTGTAACAGTTTCAACAAACACATCATAACACATTTTTGTTTCCGTGTCAACATTCCATGGTATTTTTTCTGTTTTCCCCGTTAAAGCGAAAACGCCTGACCGTTCCCTGCGGGAGCGGTCAGGCAAGATCTGTTCGCTTTTACGCTGCAATCGCTTGTTATCGCTTCATTGCAATCACTTTTTCCGCTTTGTCACATATGTCCTCTGCGGTCAGGCCGTACAGCTTCAGCAGCGGCAGAACCTTTCCGCTTCGGCCGTAGCTGTCCCGCACGCCGACCCGCGCCATGGGCGTCGGGCATTTTTCACCGAGCACCTCTGCAACAGCGGAGCCCAGTCCGCCGATGATATTGTGCTCCTCCGCAGTCACCACTGCGCCGGTCTGTGCCGCGCACTGCACCACCAGCTCCTCGTCGAGCGGCTTGATGGTGTGGATGTTGACCACCTTGGCGTCAATTCCCTTTTCCCGCAGCATATCGCGGGCAATCATTGCCTGCTCTACCATTAGACCCGTTGCAAAGATCGTCACATCCTTGCCCTCTGCCAAAACAACGCCCTTGCCCATCTCAAAGCGGTAGCTTGCCGCGTCATTGAACACCGGCACGGCAAAGCGGCCGAACCGCAGATAAACCGGCCCTTCGTACAAAATCGCCGCCTCGACAGCCGCGCGTGCCTCCACCGCATCGGCAGGGTTGATGATCACCATGCCGGGGATCGTGCGCATCAGCGCAATATCCTCGTTGCACTGGTGCGTGGCACCGTCCTCGCCGACGGAAATGCCGGCGTGCGTTGCGCCGATTTTCACATTCAGATGGGGATAGCCGACGGCGTTGCGCACCTGCTCATACGCACGTCCGGCAGCAAACATTGCAAAGGAGGAAACAAAAGGAATCCGTCCGGTTGCGGCAATGCCCGCTGCAACCGTCATCATATTGCCCTCCGCGATCCCGCAGTCAAAGAAGCGATCGGGAAATTCTTTTTTGAACATGCCTGTTTTGGTTGCCGCAGCCAGATCGGCATCCAGAACGACAAAATCGTATTTGTGTCCCAGCTCCGCCAGCGCAGCGCCGTATGCTTCTCTTGTTGCAATCTTATCAGCCATTGTCGTTGTCCTCCTTTACGCTTCCACAGCGGCGCGGATCTCTGCCACTGCCTGCTCATACTGTTCCTGCTTGGGCGCGGCGCCGTGCCAGCCCACTTGGTTTTCCATAAACGAGACGCCCTTGCCTTTCACGCAGTGCGCAAGAATAACAGTGGGCTTGCCCGCTGTCTGCCGTGCCTGCGCCAACGCGTCGGCAATCTGCGAAAAGTCATGTCCGTCAATGGTGATCACATGCCAGCCGAACGCCGCAAACTTCTCGTCAACCGGCGCGGAATTCATCACCTGCGCGGTGGGTCCGTCAATCTGCAAGCCGTTGATGTCCACAATCGCGCACAGATTGTCCAACTTGTAGTGCGCTGCAAACATTGCCGCTTCCCAGACCTGACCCTCTTCGATTTCACCGTCACCCAAAACGGTGTAAACACGGTAGTCCTTGTGATAAATCTTCCCGCTCAGCGCCATCCCGCAGGCAGCGGAGATGCCCAGCCCCAAAGAGCCGGAGGTCATATCCACGCCGGGCGTATGCTTCATGTCCGGATGTCCCTGCAAATAGCTGTCGATCTGCCGCAGCGTTTTCAGATCCTCACGGGGGAAATATCCCTTCTCCGCCAGCACCGCGTACAGCGCGGGACAGGTGTGCCCCTTGGAAAGCACGAACCGGTCGCGGTCCGCCCAGTCGGGATCGTCGGGGTTTACATGCATTTCTTCGAAATACAAATAGGTAAGAAGATCGGCAATGGAGAGCGAGCCGCCCGGATGGCCGGAGGCCGCGTGATACACACCCTCCAGAATGCCCAGACGCACATTTGCCGCTGTCCGCTTCAGCTGCTGCAATTTTGTTTGTTCCATAGTTTGTTTTTCTCCTGTATTTTTATTTGTTTCACAAAAATTTTCAGTCTGTTTGCGCCGGCGATCATTCCGCTTGCACATCGGCCTCTCCCACACGGATGGAAGCGCCCTGTCCCTGCTTTTGATCCGACCAGATGATCTTGCGCGGGCAGGCGGCGACACAATCTCCGCACTGTACGCATTTTTCATAATTGATTTTCGCGACAAAATCCGTCACCGTGATCGCGCCGTGCTGACAGGTTTTTTCACACTTTTTACAGCTGATGCAGCCCACATCGCAATACTGGCGGGTCACAGCGCCCTTGTCAACCGATTTGCAGCCGACCCACACCCGGCTGTCAAAGGGAATCAACTCAATCAGGTGCTTGGGGCAGGCATCGGCACACAGACCGCATGCCTGGCATTTATGATAATTCACTACAGCCACGCCGTTGTGAATCTCTATCGCCTCAAAGGGACACACGGCGGCACAGGTGCCAAGGCCGATGCATCCGTTGGGACACAGCTTGTCGCCGCCGCCCAGCTTCGTGGCGGCAATGCAATCCGCAACCCCTTCATATAAAAACTTTTTCTTTGCCAAATCCTTGGTTCCGCTGCACAAAACCTGCGCGCGCATCCGCACGGAGCCGGATGCTTCGACGCCCATAATGGACGCGATTTTGTTTTTCGCTTCCCCGTCCGAGACGGGACACCCGCCCGGCTTTGCGTCTCCCTTGACAATTGCCTCCGCCATTGCCGCGCAACCCGCATATCCGCAGCCGCCGCAGTTTGCGCCGGGCAGACAATCGAGCACCTGGGGAATCCGCTCATCCGTCTTCACTGCAAACACCCGGGAGGCAACCGCGAGCAAAGCGCCCAGCAAAAAGCCGAGAGCTACGAAAACAGCCAATGCAATCAATAAGTTCATGCCCTCGCCTCCCTTAAATGGAAATCCCGGAAAATCCGGCAAACGCCATGGCAATCAGCCCCGCCGTGATCAGAACGATCGGCATGCCGGCAAACGCCTTGGGCGGCTCCGCCAGCTTCAGACGCATCCGCACGCCGGCAAAAAGGACAATCGCCAGCATAAAGCCAAGCGCCGCGGAAAACCCGTATACCAGGGATTCCAAAAAGTTATAGCCGTTCGCCACATTCTGCAAAGCAACACCCAATACCGCGCAGTTTGTCGTGATCAGCGGCAGATAAATGCCCAGCGCGTCATACAGCGCGGGGGAAAAGCGCCGCAAAAACATCTCGATAAACTGCACAAGCGCCGCGATGATCAGAATGAACGCGATGGTTTTCAGATATTCCAATTGCAAGGGAAGCAATATGAAATGGTACACCAAATAGGTCAGCGCCGAGGACAGCGTGATAACGAAAACAACCGCGCATCCCATGCCGGCAGCCGTTGAAGGCTTATCGGAAACACCCAGAAACGGACAAATACCCAAAAACTGCACAAAAATGAAGTTTTCAATGAGAACCGCCGAGAGCATCAGAGAAAAAACCGCTCCCACACTCATGCCTGTGCACCTCCCTTGTCAGTCTCCGGCTGCGCCGCCTCTTTTTTCTTTTCGCTTCTCCGCCGCAGCCCCTGAATCAGGGCAAGCAGGAAGCCGAGCGTGAAAAACGCTCCCGCGCTGGATACAAAAATCTGTGCCGGCGCCTTGGACAAAATCGGGATCTGCACACCGAAAATGGTTCCGCTGCCCAGCACCTCGCGCACCGCTGCGATCAGCATGATCGCACCGGTAAAGCCAAGCCCGCAGCCAAGCCCGTCCATCACGGAGGGCAGAACGCCGTTCTTCGAGGCAAACGCCTCCGCGCGGGCAAGAATGATACAGTTGACCACAATCAGCGGGATATACAGTCCCAAAGTCGCATACAGCGGACGCACATATGCCCGCATCAGCAGCTCCACCGCCGTGACAAAACCGGAAATGATCACAATAAACGCAGCAATCCGAATCTGCCGGGGAATGAATTTGCGCAGCAGAGAAATCAGAATGTTGGAGCAAACCAACACTGCCGTTGCCGCCAGTCCCATGCCCAGCGCGTTTGTCACGGTGTTCGTGATTGCCAGCGTGGGACACATGCCGAGCAACTGGATGAACGTGGGGTTGTTTTGAAACAGACCGTCCCAAAACGGCTGAAATGCCGAATGTTTCCGACTCATGACGCATCCCCTCCTCTCACGTTTTCCACTGCCTTTGCAGCAAGATCCACACAGGTTCGCACGCCCTGCGACGAATAGGTTGCGCCGGATATCCCGTCCACATCCTGTGCGTTTGCATGCCCGGTAAAGCTGTTCAGAAATCCGGGATCGCTGATTTTGTTCTTTCCGGGATTGTCCGTGCAGGAGACGATCGTCACGCCGGTAACCGTCAGCGTCTGCGCGTCAAAGCCCACCATCATTTCAATCACATCGGAAAAACCCTGCGTCTGCACATTGCAGCAATAGCCGGTAAGGGTATCGCCCTCATAGATTTCGTAAACGGCGTTTACGCCCGCAAGTTCGCACGCCTTTTCCTGCTCTCCGGTCATGTCGGGGAACAGCGCCTGCATTTTCTCCTGCTTTTCCGCCGCTTCCTTTTCGGCGGTCACCGGCGCGGTGAAGTTGTTGATCAGCGCCAGGAGCAGCGCCACGGCGCCGCAGATCAGCAGCAGGCGCAGCGCGATGTTGAGGGTGTAGCGAATGTTATTTTGTTTTTCCATGCTTCAGCCCTCCGAATCTGACCGGCTTGGTGTAGCGGTCCAAGTACCACACCAACGTGTTCATAATGAGAATCGAGAAGGAAACCCCCTCGGGATATGTACCGAAAAACCGGATGAAAACCGTAATCAGACCGCAGCCGATGCCGTAAATCACCCGCCCTGTTTTCGTGACGGGCGAGGTTGTGTAATCCGTCGCCATGAAGATCGCGCCCAGCATCAGTCCGCCGCCGCAGATCTGCCACAGCATATAGTCAATGCGGTTCGCCTGCGCAATCTGCGGGAACATGAAGGAAAGAAACGCCACCGTGCCGATAAAGGACACGGGAATGCGCCAGTCGATCACACGGCGCAGCAAGAGATAAACCCCGCCGAGCACCAACAGCAGGACGCTGACCTCACCGATGCTGCCGCTCTCCTGCCCCAAAAACATATCGAACAGATGCAGATCGGCAATGTTGCCCGACTTCATCTGCGCCATCGGCGTCGCAGACGCCACGCCGTCCACGCGGCGCAGCAATGCACCGCCCGACACGCTGAAATCCGTCATGCGATCGGTCCACGCCAGCATCAGAAACACGCGCGCCGCCAAAGCGGGATTGACAACATTTTTCCCGATTCCGCCGTAGAGCTGCTTGACCACGATGATCGCAAAAAACGCACCAATCACCGCCATCCAGATCGGCAGACCCACCGGCAGATTGAACGCAAGGATCACGCCGGTCACCGCCGCGGAAAGATCAGATACCGTGACAGGCTTGTGCAATAATTTCTGCCACAGAAATTCAAACAGCACACAGCTTGCCGTCGTTGCGACGGTCAGCCAAAGCGCGCGCACGCCGAACTGATAAACCGCCCACGCAAGCGCGGGGAGCAGCGCGATCAGCACATCCAGCATCACAGAACGGGTTGTGTCGGCGTGATGCACATGGGGAGAGACCGAGACCGTCAGCATCTGCGGAAAATCGTATTCCGCCGGCGTCTGTACCGGTTCGGTCTGCACCGCCGGCGCCGCCGTCGTTTCCGTTACATTTGTCTGTGGCATCACGACCCCTCCTTTTCCGCTTTCGGCTCTGCGGCCTTCTTCACTTCATTTTCCTTCAGTTTCTGCGCCATTGCCTGCTGACGCTCCCGGATGATTCCCTTTGCCTTCTTGATATACTGCACAATGGGAACATACCCCGGACAGCCGTAAGAACAGGTGCCGCATTCGACGCAGCTCATAATATCAAACTGTTCCAGCATATCCCAGTCTGCCTTGCGCGTAAACGCCGCCAGATAATTGGGCATCAGATGCATCGGGCAGTGCTGCACGCATCTGCCGCAGCGGATGCACACCGCGTTTTGCGGCTTTTTGTCCGAATCGCTGAAAACCAGCAGCGCGGAGGTTGACTTTTTCACGGTCGTATCGACGCTGAACTGCGCCATTCCCATCATCGGACCGCCGTCAATGATTTTGTGCGGTTCGTTTTTCAGTCCGCCGCAAAAAGCAATAACATCGCGGTAGGAGGTCCCGATCGGCACAAAAATGTTTTTCGGCTCCCGCACGCAGTCGCCGTCACAGGTCATCACCCGCTCCACCAGCGGCATCCCCGTGGCAAATGCCCGGTATACCGCCGCGCAGGTTTCCGCGTTGAAAATCACGCATCCTGCGTCCGCAGGCAGCTTTCCCGTAGGCAGCTCCACCTTTTTCAGCGCGTAAATCAGCTGCCGCTCGTCTCCCTGCGGATATTTGGTTTTGAGCACGGCAACCCGGATATACGGGATGTCTTGCGTCAGCGTCTTCATATGCGCGATCGCATCGGGCTTGTTGTCCTCAATCGCAATGATCGCCTCTTGTATTCCAACCCCACGCAGCAGGATTTTCACCCCGTTGAGAATGTTTTCCCCCTGCTCCAAAAACAACCGATGGTTTGCGGTGATATACGGCTCGCACTCCGCGCCGTTGACAATCAGCGTGTCCGCCTTGCCCACCGCCGACTGAATCTTTGCATAGGTAGGAAACGCCGCGCCTCCCATGCCGGAGATGCCCGCCTGCCGCACCACCTCGACAATCTGCTCAGAGGTCGTTTCCTCCAGGGGCTGCGTAAACGGGCGAACCTCGGGAGAAATGCGGTCTTCAAAGTCGTTTTCAATATCGATATAGCTGACCATTCTGCCGTCCGCCGTCTGATGCAGAGCGATTTTTGTCACCTTGCCGCTGACGCTGGCGTGAACCGGGCAGCCCAGTCCTTTTTCCACCCGTCCGATCACCTGCCCCTTGTCCACCGTGTCGCCGACTTGAACGGCAGGTGTGCAGGGCGCGCCGATATGCTGCGACATCGAGACGGAAACCGTAGCCGGCGGCGTGATGGGTTCAATGGGACAGCCTTCCGTATTCTTATACTCGTTCATGCGGATGCCGCCCTGAAATGTGTAAGCCAAACAAACACCTCTTTCTGCTATACCTGTTGAAAAATGTTCAAAAAGTATCGTGTAATTTGAAAAATCTATTATATTATATCATAAAGAATGTTTTTGTGCAACACAAATCTTTCAATTTCCGATATTTTCGCGTTTTTCGCAGTTTTGCATGGTACGGTGCGCAAATCACACAGCACGCGGCGCCGCCGCCCGCAGCAGATTGCAATCCATTTCCCACGCTTTTCCGTGCGGCAACGGCGCGCAGCGCGCACAAAAATCGTGCAAAACGGCGCCGGCGCCAAACAGACGTTTTGCGGAAAAAAAGATTTTTTTCGCCGCACCCCTTTACAAAAGAATTATTTTGTGTTATACTATGACAGCATAGCGTGTACAGCACGGCTGTGCATTCCCGTTCACGGAATACGGAGTAAGCCTTTTTGATACAAGGAACTTCACCCGCCGTATCCTGTGGCCGAGGAAAACAAAATAAATGAGGTGAAAATCATGACCAAAGAAGAAAAGCAGCAAATCATCGCAACCTATGCCACCCATGAAGGCGACACAGGATCCCCCGAGGTTCAGATTGCCGTTCTGACCAAGCGTATCAACGATTTGAACGAGCATCTGAAAAACAACCACAAAGACCATCACAGCAGACGCGGTCTGCTCAAGATGGTAGGTCACAGAAGAAATCTGCTGGGTTATCTGCAGAAAAACGACATTGCCCGTTACCGTGCAATTGTTGAGAAGCTGGGCCTGAGAAAGTAATCACGCAAAGGGAATTCGGCCGGGTCTTATGTTTGATCCGGCCGATTTTCAGATTTCCCTTTCCGATGCACCTTCTCCGCTATTTGAATCAACGGAGTGATTGACGGGTGGGTAGCAGTTAATGACGTGCCGCGTGCCGGTGCGGGCGACGCGTCATTAAGTGCTATACACAACGGATCCTCCTTGAGATAAACAATCACAGTACAAAAACAGTATGGAGGAAAAACACATGTTTGAAAACTACAAGGTATTCGAATACGAATACGCCGGCAGACCGCTGCGCGTCGAAACCGGCAAGGTTGCGGGTCTGGCAAACGGCTCTGCGATGGTGCGCTACGGCGACACCGTCATTTTGGCGTGCGCCACCGCAAGCGCAAAACCCCGCGAGGGCATCGACTTTCTCCCGTTAAGCGTTGACTTTGAAGAGAGAATGTATTCCGTGGGTAAAATCCCCGGCGGCTATCTGCGCCGCGAGGGCAAGCCCTCTGAAAAGGCGGTGCTGACCTCCCGCGTGATCGACCGCCCGATCCGTCCCCTGTTCCCCAAGGATCTGCGCAACGATGTCTGCGTGTCTCTGACCGTGATGAGCGTTGACAACGATTGCTCCCCCGAAATCACCGCCATGATCGGCGCGTCGATTGCCCTGTCCATCTCCGACATCCCGTGGAACGGCCCGATCGGCGGCGCGTTTGTCGGACTGGTTGACGGCGAAATCGTGATCAACCCCACCTCCGAGCAGCGCAAAAACAGCGATCTGGAGCTGACCGTTGCCGCAAGCCATGAAAAGGTCGTCATGATCGAGGCGGGCGCAAACGAAGTGGATGACGACACGATGTTCCGTGCCATCATGAAAGCACATGAGGAAATCAAGGGCATCTGCTCGTTCATTGATTCCATTGTCGCACAGATCGGCAAGCCGAAGTTCTCTTATCCCTCCGGCGAGCTGGATCATGATATGTTTGACAAGATTTTCGCCTTCTGTGAGAGCGATCTGATGACCGCGCTGGACACCGATGACAAAAATGTCCGCGATGAGCGCATCGTTCCGATTGTTGACGCCATTCTGGAAAAATTCGGCGAAGCGTATCCCGATCTGGACGTCCAGATGGACGAACTGATGTACAAAATGCAGAAAAAGATCGTGCGCCGTTGGCTGCTGCGCGATAAAAAGCGCGTAGACGGCAGAAAAATGGATCAGATCCGCCCGCTGGCAGCAGAAGTCGGCGTGCTGCCGCGCACACACGGCTCCGGTCTCTTCACGCGCGGCCAGACGCAGGTGCTGACCGTCGCAACCCTCGGCCCCATAGGCGACGCGCAGATGCTCGACGGCATCGACGAGGAAGACAGCAAGCGCTATATGCACCACTATAATATGCCCGGCTATTCCGTCGGCGAAGCAAAGGCAAGCCGCGGTCCCGGCCGCCGCGAAATCGGTCACGGCGCGCTGGCAGAGCGCTCTCTGGTGCCCGTGCTGCCCTCCGTCGAGGAATTCCCCTACGCCATCCGTCTGGTCTCCGAAGTGGTCAGCTCCAACGGCTCCACCTCGCAGGGCTCCGTCTGCGGCTCCACGCTGGCGCTGATGGACGCGGGTGTGCCGATCAAGGCGCCTGTCGCGGGCATTTCCTGCGGTCTGATCACAGACGATGACGGCAGCTTTATGACAATGATTGACATTCAGGGTCTGGAAGACTTTTACGGCGATATGGACTTCAAGGTGGCAGGTACGCACAAGGGTATCACCTCCATTCAGATGGATCTGAAAATCGACGGTCTGACGCCGGAAATCATCCGCGAGGCATTCGCCGTCACCCACAAGGGCCGCGACTATATCATCGACAACGTTCTGCTGGCGGCAATTGACGCACCGCGGGCAGAGGTCAGCAAGTATGCGCCCAAGATGATCACCATGAAGATTCACCCCGACAAGATCCGCGAGGTCATCGGCACCGGCGGCAAGGTCATTCAGAAGATCGTTGCAGACACCGGCGCGAAGATCGACATCGAAGAGGACGGTACCGTCTTCATCGCCGCAGTCGATCCCGAAGCAGGAAACGCGGCAAAGGCAGCCATCGACGCCATCGTATTCGAACCGCAGCCCGGCGAGATTTATATGGGAAAGGTCGTCACCATCAAGGAATTCGGCGCTTTTGTGGAATACTATCCCGGTCACGACGGTCTGGTTCACATTTCCCAGTTGGATCACAAGCGCGTAGAACGCGTGGAGGACGTGTGCAAAGAGGGCGACGAATTCTTGGTCAAGGTGCTAGGCGTGGACGAAAAGGGACGCGTCAAGCTCTCCCGCAAGGATTGCCTGCCCAAGGCATAAGAGCCAAATACCCGAAAACAAAAAGATACAGCACCGTGCTGCCGTTTGAGGCGCCGGTGCTGTTGTTTTTATTCTTTTTTCTTCCGCTTTCCCGCTGCTTGCAGCGCCGCATCACTGCTTTGTGAATCGTCCGCAGCCCTCCGCGTCGGTCACAACGCCGAACAGCGCACCGTCCTCATCAAACAGGTCAAATGCCCGCTCCCCCGTCTGCACAGCAAAAAGCTGCGTCAGCGTATTGCTTTCCACATCGTAATAATACAGCCGGTCAAAGCCGTCGATGCGGTTGGTGTCGTAATTCCATACCCGGTACAGCTCCTGCTCGGGCAGGGGCACCACCGAGGGAAGAAAATACTCCTTTGTCTGATATTTCAACAGTCCCACCAGCGCCCAGGAGCTTTCCGTCACGCCGTGGATGTGCTCGTGCCAATAATAATTCTGATCCTCCAGATAGGACGGCTCCAGACCGATGATGCCGATCGTCTCCTCCGCATTGGACAGATCCAGCGTATCGATGATACACTGCCCGATTCGCTGATCGTTCTGCGTGGTCAGCCGGTAATCGTGCATCTCCGAAACGCTCGCCACGCAAAAGACAACCGCCATGCACGCGGCAATTCCCGCGCCCGCACGCGCCCTGTTCCGGCAGTGGGAAAACAGGCAAAGCACCAGCACATCCGCCGCCAGCGCCAGTCCGGCAAAGGACGGAAGAGCGCCGCGGAAGGAAAACCAGGGATTGTCCAAAAAGAAGAACGGAGCCAGCGGCGCCGCCGCCAGCAGCAGTCCGGTCAAAAGCGCCGGTACGGTTCCCCGCTTTTCACCGTTCTTTGATCCGCGCTGTGCAAAGCAAGCCAGCACGAAAAACAGTACGCAAAGCAGCACCACACCGAGCGCATACAGCACCGCCCGATCCTGCCATATCAGCTTCACACCGCGGTAAAAGCCCTTGACGGTGGTGTAAAATACGCCGTCCAGAAAAACATTCTTGACCTGCCGCAGCACCTCCGGCAAAAAGCTGCGGTAATAATATGCGGAAAACGGCAGCACCAGCCCCATTCTTCCGCTGTACAAATTGCCCTTCGGCGCAAGAGCGGTCAGCAGCAAATACAGCAGCGCGTTTACAACGGCAAAGCCGCTCCACAGGCATTTTTTTCCCGCGTTTTTTCGGTTCAGTATGCCCAACACGAAAAACAGCGCTACGGAAAATACCAGCACCTGCTCGTAAAAGCAGCTGCCCAGCAGCTGCAAAGCCAGGGCGCCCAGCAGTGCATACCACCGCGCACCGTCAAAATACTTCTGCAAAAGCCACGCGCCGAGGGCGACAAAAAACAGTCCGCAGACAATCCGCGTGGAGGCGCTGACCCAATAGGTGCCCTCCATGCCGAGCGGCAGCAGACAAAACACCGCATAAAAAATCCACCCGACCCGGAAATGGCGGCTGAACACGCTGTGCAGCAGCATTGCCGCACCGACGTACATAACGGAAATCACGGCGACCGCCGCAAGCATCACCGCAAACAGCTTGCTCCAGATCAGCAAATCCGCAATCCCTGCCGCGGGACGCGCCTGCAAAAGCCCCAAATTGGGAATCAGATCGGGAACAGACCCGGAAAAAAACGCATTATTGTGATACTGTATATAATCGTCCAGCTGATAAAAATAACGAAATCCATAATAGCAGTAGCGAACAAACACCAAAGAAAATAAAAGTAAAAATGTCAAAGGGTTTCGCAGCTTATTTGTGGTTTTCGTATGCATCGCAACGGTTTCCTTCCTCAATTTTTTCGTCGGTTTCATTGAGATTTCTGCTTGCAAAAGCAGCTTTAGCACTGCAAGTATATCATATCGCATAAACAATTGCAAGCATTTCTGTCAAATCCCGGCAGAACCCCCCGGCAAGGACAATATCCAAATATGAAATTTTTGTGAAATTTTGTTTATGGGTATTTATTCCTGCTGTAATATATGATATAATGAAAGATGGTGGATCGTCTCTGTTCGATTTTGTCGTATCAGAGATGCAATCCCATTGTGAAACAATGTTAAATAAACATTTTGGAGGAAGAAAATGAGCAAGAAGTATGTATACCTTTTCAGCGAAGGTAACGCAGACATGCGCGAGCTGCTCGGCGGTAAGGGTGCAAACCTGGCAGAGATGACCAACATGGGTCTTCCCGTTCCCCAGGGCTTCACCGTCACCACGGAAGCTTGTACAAAGTACTACGAGGACGGGCGCAAGATCAACGAAGAGATCCAGGCGCAGATCATGGAGTATATTGACAAAATGGAAGGTATCACCGGCATGAAGTTCGGCGATAAGGAAAACCCCCTGCTGGTTTCCGTCCGTTCCGGTGCCCGCGCTTCCATGCCCGGCATGATGGACACCATTTTGAATCTGGGTCTGAATGAAGAAGTTGTCGAGGTTATGGCAGCAAAATCCGGCAATCCCCGTTGGGCTTGGGACTGCTACAGAAGATTCATCCAGATGTATTCCGACGTGGTTATGGAAGTCGGTAAGAAATATTTTGAAGAGCTCATTGATAAGATGAAAGCCGCAAAGGGCGTTACGCAGGACGTTGATCTGTCCGCAGACGACCTCAAGGAGCTGGCAGGCCAGTTCAAGGCTGAGTACAAGTCCAAGATCGGTAAGGACTTCCCCTCCGATCCCAAGGAGCAGTTGATGGGCGC
>DBGFNI010000121.1:0-4091 GCA_048527645.1 Eubacteriales bacterium
CAGTTTATCTCGCTGTGAGAACGGTTGCTATGCCGAAACACAACAAAAGGCAGCGAATCACATTGAGCAATAGGCTGTATGTATTTTTGATAAATAGTACTTGTTTCAGGAGATATTAATGTGCCTGAAAATACGATATTGGGCATCGGATCGGGCACATCACCTGATAACTGTTTTATCCCGTGCATCATATTCCCGTTGACAAATATACTATCACCTGCTTCCAGTATGATGTGCTGTCCGCCAACTTGGTAATCTAAAACTCCGCATTCTGCCGTTGCAATCTCAAAATCAGGATGCCAATGCAAAGGCCCCGCCCAGTCGGGCAGAGTAACAAGCTCATCGTGAAAATAGGTAATAGGAAATTCTATAGCATTGTGTGGTATATATTCTCTTAATTGATGATCAAGTATTATAGGCATACGTTTGACGCTCCCTTATAACTGTTAAAACTATTATAGCACGAAACTATGACTTTTTCTACCGATAACGCAGAAAAGCGGCGAGGAGAATAGCTCTCCCTGCCGCCCCGATTTCGTATATTCGTATAATTGTAAACAATATCGTTGTTAACGATTTTATAGCGCTGTTGCGGATGTTATTTATTCATCCGCGCATCCTACTCCATTTGCTTTTCAGCGGAATTTAGAGCCCAAAAGAAAAAACAAGATATGGCACTTGCGGCGCTGCGGCGCGTGTGAAACGGTTTGTATTGGTTTCTTTTTGACTCTTGCATCAACGACTGTGTGATCATTTTTTTTACGTGTTTTGATTGAAGCGGGAAGACCATCTTGTCGAACCGGGTTGACGTGAGGCTTGGGCATACAAAAAAACAGCCGCAGAAACTGCTTCTGCGGCTGTCTGATATTTAACGTTGTTGCAGAAAAATCAGATGCTGTTGTGATTACGGCGGGAACGCTCCAAAATCTTCATGATGTCATCAAAGTCATCATCAGAGATGACGGACTCGCCGATGGGATCGACCGGTGTGTTGTCAACCGGCTGCTTTTCCTCTGCCGTAACTTCTTCTGCAGCATTTTCAGCCTGTGCAGCAGCGTGGATCTCCTCGCCTGCGCCCTTATGTGCGCTTTCTGCCTGCTCGATAGAGGGATTGTTTTTGGTGTCCAGACCGGTTGCGATCACTGTGACGCGCAACTCATCCTCCATATTGGTATCAAACGCTGCACCCCAAATGATATATGCATCCGGGTCTGCTTCATCGGAAATCATGGAGGAGGCAAGCGTGACTTCTTCCAGTGCGATATCGGGAGAAGCAGTGATGTTGATCAGGATGCCCTTTGCGCCGGAAATAGAGGTCTCCAGCAAGGGGCTGGAAATTGCGGATTTTGCAGCCTGAACAGCTTTATCCTTACCGGTAGCAGAGCCGACACCCATATGTGCGTAGCCTGCGTCCTGCATGATCGCGGTGACATCGGCAAAGTCAAGGTTGATCATGCCGGGAACATTGATCAGATCAGAGATGGACTGCACACCGAGACGGAGCACATCATCTGCTAACTGGAATGCGTTCATCAGCGTGATCTTTGTTTCGGTTGCGCCATGCAGCCTTTCATTGGGGATGATGATGAGAGAATCGACATATTCGCTGAGCTTGGCAATGCCGTCTTCAGCCTGCGCCATGCGGCGTCTGCCCTCAAAAGAGAAGGGCTTGGTGACGATGCCGACGGTCAGAATTCCCATATCTTTGGCGATTTTTGCGACGATCGGCGCCGCGCCTGTTCCGGTGCCGCCGCCCATGCCGGCGGTGATAAAGACCATGTCCGCGCCGTCCATTGCCTTGCGGATATCGTCTGCGCTTTCTTCAGCGGCGTTTGCGCCGACCTCGGGATTTGCACCTGCGCCCAAACCCTTACCGATATTGATCTTCACGGCTGCACCGGAATTTGCCAAAGCCTGAACGTCTGTATTAATCGCGATGAATTCAACACCGCGGACATTGGTGTCGATCATGCGGTTGACGGCATTGCAGCCGCCGCCGCCGACGCCGACAACCTTGATTTTCACAACGCTGGTTTCATTGCCCATGATTTCAAAATTAGACATGATTGTGTCCTCCTCAAGATATGATTGGTCAGCGCAAGAAAAAACGCGCTTTTTGTCGAAGCAGGAAAATTCGGAATAATTAAAATAAATCACTTAAAATTTAATAATTCCGAAAAGAACAAAAAGGGCAGAATGCCCCGCTTGTCCTATCTTTACATTATATAGTAAACGATTTTCGGTATTATTGCAAGGAAAGCAGTATAAAGTTTATAATTTGTTTACATTTTGGGCACCAAGTTACGGAAAGAAAGCGGGGGATCAGACAAAATTGACTGTTTCAGAAGAACGGTGCAATTATTAAATCGCATTTAATAATTGCACCGCATGTAAAATACATGGCGAAAAACAGTTTATGAATCCGATGCTGCTGCGGCGGTATTGTCCAATGCGACTGACGCTTCCTGCACATTGAGCAGGTTAACCGTGCCGCGATCTGTGTCCTTGAGTTTGCCCAAAATACCCTCGAAAAAGAGCATTTTTGTTTCAAAATCAGTGGAGGTACCCAAGATCACCTTCAGCCTGTCATCATAGACAAAGGAGCTGCGGGAGCGGTAGGTCAGATCCATTTCCGTGATATGCTCTGCCACAGCGGTATCCATCAGGCGTGCAATATAGTCCTGCAGATAAGCAAAATAGGTCTCATCTTCAAACTGAATCTGCTCGCCTACGATCGCGGAGCTGACCTGCGCGGTAGAAAGGCGGATCAGCTTGCTGTCGATTTCTTCCTCTGAATCGTACCGTTTGAGCACACGAAGATTGGAGGATATGACAAAGTAGTCACCGAGGATTTCCGTATAAAACATCGGGGTATCCTGTTTGACGGTGATGACCAGGTTATCCGGCAGCTCGCGTGTGATCTGAACAGAATGAATATACGGATATTCCTGCGCGATCACGCGCTCGATCTTTCTTTTGGAAAGCAGCAGCAGAAAATCGTTCTTTTCTATGCCCAACCGTTCGACAACATCTTTGGGCTCATAATAGGAAAGATTGTGGAAGGTGACGGTTTTAATCCGGCATCCGAACAGGAGCAGTGCAATCGCCGCTGCAATCAGCGCGACCGCGCTGCCTGCAAGCAAAAGGATTTTTCCTCTTCTTGTCCATTTTTTACGGTGGAACAGAGAGGGAGTTGCTTCCTCCGCTTCCTCCTCCTCCTCGTTGTCTGTGGTTTCCTCGGCGGCAAAATCAAAGCTTTGCTCGGAAATTTCCGGCACCGGCGTTTCCTGTTCCGGGGTTTCTTCTTCTGTTTCTTCTTCGCCGTTCTCGTCTGATTGGGCGACGGCGGAGTCGGGTGCTTGGGGTGTTTCATTTGTAACCGATGCGTCAAAGGATGCCGATGTGTCGGTCAAGTCCGCTGCCTGTGAGGCGTTAGGTAAATCGTCAGCAGGGGCTTGGTCGGGGGTGCGCGTGTCCGACGTACTGACAAACGGTGCATCGCTGTCCTGTTGCAGGGGCGCGTCCGGAATATCTGTCACCGTCGGCTCGACCGTGTCGCCGTCCCCATACAGATCCGTCGCCGTGTCAGCCTGCGGCGCATCATTGGCTTCTGCGGGTTGTTCAGAGAGATTGCTGTCTTCTTGCTTTGATTTTTTACCGTGACGCCGTGCGGCTTTTTCAGCGATTTTTTGTAGGCGCAGTGCTTCCTTTTCTGCGCGCTTCGCAGCGACTTCCGGGTCGGTATCGTCCAGGTAGGAGAGAATCAGGCGGTCGGTGTCTATGATTTCACCGTTTGGTGTCTGATGTAGTTCCGGCAAGGAACTTGAGGACTCCTGTATGCTTGGTTCCTGCTGCGGCGCCGTAGAATGATCTGCGGTGTCGGGTGCGAAATCATCTTCTGTTTCAGCGCTTTGTTCTGACTGAAAGTCAGACCAGGGAAACTGCAAATGATTTTCCGTTCCGTCCTGTCCGGTGAGCGCGGGGGGCATATCGTCCTGCGGAAGGGGCGCGCCGGTTGCAGTATTTGGGGCAGACGGGGTGATCACGGTATCATCATTTTCCACGGTGAAGGGAACAGCAGATGGCTGCTG
>DBGFNI010000122.1:0-15217 GCA_048527645.1 Eubacteriales bacterium
ATAGCCGAAAGGCACGAAGGAGGAAAACATGAAAAAAATTTTATCTCTGCTGTTGGTTCTGGCATTGATGCTGGGAACCTGCGTTGCACTGTCTTCCTGCGCCGGTAAGAGCGACAAGGACAACGGTGACAAGGATGCCGGCAAATCGGAAGAGACCCTGAAGGTTGGCTTTATCTTCCTGCATGACGAAAACTCCACCTATGACCTCAACTTCATCAACGCTGCAAAGGCTGCTTGCGAGGCTGCCGGCGTTGAATCCGTTATGAAGACCAACATCCCCGAGGACAGCAGCTGCTATGAGGCTGCCGCAGACCTGGCTGACAGTGGCTGCGACATCGTGTTTGCCGACAGCTTCGGCCATGAGTCCTATATGCTGCAGGCAGCAAAGGAATATCCCGATGTGCAGTTCTGCCATGCAACCGGTACGACTGCGCACACCGAAAAGCTGGACAACTTCCACAATGCGTTTGCATCCATCTATGAGGGCCGCTATCTTGCAGGTATCGCTGCAGGTATGAAGCTCAACGAGATGATCGCCGCAGGCGATTTCAAGGCTGACGAGGCGAAGATCGGTTATGTCGGCGCATTCACCTATGCAGAGGTTATTTCCGGTTACACCGCATTCTTCCTGGGCGCACGCTCCGTATGCCCCACGGCTACGATGGAAGTGCAGTTCACCGGCAGCTGGTATGACGAAACCGCTGAAAAGGAAGCAGCTACCACGCTGATTAACCGCGGCTGTAAACTGATCAGCCAGCACGCTGACTCCATGGGCGCACCGACCGCATGTGAGACGGCAGGCGTTCCGAACGTATCCTACAACGGCAGCACGGTTGCTGCATGCCCCAACACCTTTATCGTATCCTCCCGTATCGACTGGACGCCTTACTTCAACTACATCATTGACTGTGTGAAGAACGGCAAGGCAATCGACACCGACTGGTGCGGCGGCATTGCAGAGGGCTCTGTGCTACTGACTGACGTCAATGAGCAGGCTGCTGCAAAGGACACGCAGAAGGCACTTGACGAAGCAAAGGCAAAATTTGTCGACGGTTCTCTGAAGGTGTTTGACACCGCTACCTTTACTGTTGACAAAAAGACTTTGACCTCTTACAAGGCTGACGTTGATACGGACGCCAACTACACGGCAGATACCGAGGCAATTGCAGACGGCTACTTCCATGAATCTGAGTACCGTTCCGCACCTTACTTCGATTTGCAGATCGACGGTATTGAGCGCCTGAACGAGAAGTTCTGATTGATTTTTGCGGGTACAATGCGGGGCATAACTCTTGTGCCCCGCATTTGTCCTGTTATACCCGCGGTGCCCGTGTGCGCTTAACGCTGAATATTGTGCTGCCGCTTTGCAGCAGCCTGATATTGAGTGCTATGCAGGCTTGCGTGATGCACACGAATTTGTATGTTGTTTAGATACTTCGGAAAGAAAGGAACGGTTGCACAAGTGGGAGCAGCAGCGGCAATTGAACTGAAGAACCTGACCAAAAGCTTTGGAAAGGTGTATGCCAACAAAAATGTCAGTCTCTGCGCGCAGCGCGGAGAGATTCTCTCAATTCTCGGCGAAAATGGCAGCGGAAAAACCTCTCTGATGAACATGATTGCGGGTATCTATTTCCCGGATTCCGGTCAGATTTTCATCGACGGCAAGGAAGTGGTGATTCGTTCGCCCAAGGATGCGTTTGCGCACGGCGTGGGGATGATTCATCAGCATTTTAAACTGGTGGATGTCTTTTCCGCTACGGAAAATATTATTTTGGGGCTCAAGGAGCAGGGACGATTTGACCTCAAGGCTGCCTCTAAACGCGTGTCGGAGATTTGCGCCCGGTACGGCTTTGACATCGATCCCAACAAAAAGGTATATGAGATGTCTGTGTCGGAAAAGCAGACGGTCGAAATCATCAAGGTGCTGTACCGCGGTGCGGACATTCTGATTTTGGATGAACCGACGGCTGTGCTCACCCCGCAGGAAACGCAGAAGCTCTTTGCGGTATTGCGCCGGATGCGTGACGACGGCAAGACGATTATCATCATCACGCACAAGCTGCATGAGGTGCTGTCATTGTCTGACCGCGTCGCCGTGCTGCGAAAAGGGGAATACATCGGGACGGTGCTGACGGCTCAAACGAACGAATCCGAGCTGACGGAAATGATGATGGGAGAAAAGGTGACGCTGAACATCAACCGCAGCGAGCCGAAAGACCCGGTGGACCGTCTGTCGGTAGAGCATCTGAGCTGCGTCAGCCGCGACGGCGTCAAACTGATTGAAGACATCACCTTCACGGCGCGCAGCGGGGAGATTCTCGGCGTTGCCGGCATTGCGGGCAGCGGTCAGCGGGAACTGTTGGAGTCGATCGCCGGCTTGCAGCAGATCAGCAACGGCTGTATCAACTACATCAATCCTGCCAACGGTGAAATCGAAAACCTGCGGGACAAAACGCCCGTGCAGATCCGCGAGCTTGGCGTTCGTCTTTCCTTCGTGCCGGAGGATCGGCTCGGGATGGGCTTGGTCGGAAACATGGGCATCATCGACAACATGATGCTGCGCAGCTACCGCAAGGGCTTCGGGATGTTTCTGCACCGCAAGGAGCCAAAGGACTTGGCGCAGCAGATCATATCCGAGTTAAACGTAGCAACACCCGGACCCAACACGCCCGTGCGGCGTCTCTCCGGCGGCAATGTGCAGAAGGTGCTGGTGGGACGCGAGATCGCCGCTTCGCCGACCGTATTGATGGCGGCATACCCGGTGCGCGGCTTGGACATCAATGCGTCTTATAATATCTACCATTTGCTCAATCAGCAGAAGGAAAACGGCGTAGCAGTCATATTCGTCGGTGAGGATTTGGATGTGTTGCTGGAGCTTTGCGATCGCATCATGGTGATCGGCTCCGGCCATGTGACCGGCATTGTAGACGCGAGAACGGCAACCAAAGAGCAGATCGGTCTTTTGATGACCAAATCCGTGCACGACGATACCGTGCCCGCAGAAAAGGAACAGGAGGTCGCAAACCATGAAGCATCATGATAATACGGCGCGTGAGCCGCTGTTTCACATCGCAAAGCGCAGCGCCGTCCCGTTCTGGAAATCATGGCTGATCCGCATCATCGCGGTGCTGGCAGCGCTGGTGGTTTCCGGTGTTGTGACCATTCTTCTGACCGGTCAGAATCCGTTGGAAATTTATGCGACGATGTTTGAGGGGGCATTTGGCACCGAGCGCAGAACGTGGGGACTCTTTCAGAGTCTGGCAATGCTGCTGTGCGTTTCACTGGCGGTCACGCCCGCGTTCAAAATGCGCTTTTGGAACATCGGCGCAGAGGGACAGGTGCTGGTGGGCGGACTTGCTTCGGCGGCATGCATGATGTTCCTGTCTGACCGCCTGTCGGGTCCTGTGCTGTTGATTGCCATCGTGGCTGCCAGCGTTTTCGCCGGTGCGATCTGGGCGGTGATTCCTGCGTTTTTCAAAGCGCACTGGAACACCAATGAGACGCTGTTCACACTGATGATGAACTACATCGCGATACAGCTGGTTTCCTATTTTACCTGTAAATTTGCCGTCCCCCGCGGCTCCGGAAAGATCGGTGTGATCAACGCCGACACGGAGGCGGGTTGGCTGCCGGTGATCGGAGAACAGAAATATCTGCTCAACATCATCATTGTGGCGGTGCTGACTGTTGCCATGTATGTATATCTCAAATACAGCAAGCATGGCTATGAGATCTCTGTTGTGGGCGAGAGCGAGAACACCGCGCGGTATATCGGTATCAATGTGAAAAAGGTGATTATCCGCACCATGCTGCTCTCCGGCGTCATCTGCGGCATTGCGGGAATGCTGCTGGTCAGCGGCACCGATCACACGATCACACGTGACACCGCCGGCGGACGCGGTTTTACGGCGATTATGGTGTCATGGCTTGCAAAATTCGATCCGCTGTATATGATTCTGACCAGCTTTCTGCTTGTGTTTCTGCAAAAGGGAGCCGGGGAAATTTCAACGATTTTCGGACTGAATGATTCTTTTTCGGAGATCATTACCGGTATTATCATTTTCTTTATTATCGGCAGTGAATTCTTCATCAATTATACCATTCGGTTCCGTCGTGCGGCAAAGGAGGAGAAGAAATCATGATTGCAGGGTTTATTCAACGTGCCATTATGCAGGGCATTCCTCTTCTGTACGGCTCGACCGGCGAAATCATCACCGAGAAATCGGGTCATCTGAATCTGGGTATTCCGGGAATCATGTATGTGGGCGGCATCAGCGGGGTCATCGGCTCGTTTTTGTATGAGAATTCGCTCTCCGCTTCCGGCGGGAGCATGAATCCTTTTCTCGGTATCCTGATTCCGTTTTTCTCCTGTCTGCTCGGCTCCCTGCTGATGGGGCTGATCTATTCGTTTCTGACTGTGACGCTGCGCGCCAATCAGAACGTGACGGGACTGGCACTGACCACCTTCGGCGTGGGATTCGGCAATTTCTTCGGTGGGTCTCTGATCAAGCTGACGCAGAGCGAGCTGCCCTCGATCACCTTAACCAAAACCAGTGACTGCTTCCGCGCGACATTTCCCTTTGCGGACAAGCTGGGGTGGTTTGGACAGATCTTTTTCTCCCACGGCTTTTTGGCATATCTGGCTGTGGCGATCGCCCTGATTGCCGCCGTCGTATTGAAGAAAACGCGCGTCGGACTGAATCTGCGCGCGGTGGGAGAAAATCCTGCTACGGCGGATGCGGCGGGCATCAATGTCAGTCGCTATAAGTACCTGGCAACCTGTATCGGCAGCATGATCGCCGGCTTGGGCGGCTTGTATTATGTGATGGACTATGCCAACGGCGTCTGGTCAAACAACGCCTTCGGCGACCGCGGCTGGCTGGCGATTGCACTGGTTATCTTTGCGGTCTGGCGCCCCGGAATCGGAATTGTCGGTTCCTTCCTGTTCGGCGGGCTGTATATCATTCACAACTACATGAAGGATTTCGGCATTTCCATCAGCATCAGCGCGCAGGAGATTTTCAAAATGCTCCCGTATGC
Source organism: Eubacteriales bacterium (assembly GCA_048527645.1). Lineage (GTDB taxonomy): Bacteria > Bacillota > Clostridia > Oscillospirales > CAG-272 > HGM12669. The sequence goes on from DBGFNI010000122.1 coordinate 5,041, forward strand.
CGTGACCATCATCGTTCTGATTATCATCAGCATGCGTGAAAAGAAAGAGAATCAGCCTCCGGCAAGTTTAGGCTTGTCCTATTTCCGAGAGGATCGATGATCGATTCAGTATAAAAGACAGCAGCGTCTGTTCCGATTGCGGAACAGGCGCTGTGTGCGTTTTAATAGCCTGCCATCTGATTGGCTTTCATATAAGCGTACAGCTGTTCGCCGTGCTGCTGTTCTTCCGATTGGATATGATTGAGCAGCTTGCGCGCCGCCGGATCGGTAAATTCAAAAACGGCGGTGTTATACGCAGCGGATACGTGCTTTTCCGTCGCCAGCAGATCCTGACACATGAAGGTGTCGCTCTGCTTGCAGTTTTCATCGCTGTAGGTGACCTTGGCGCAGTTTGCATTGTTTGCGGACAGAGAGGGGGGTACCTGCTGCACGGTGCCGCCGCTCAATGCGTCCAACGCTTGCAAATGACTGCGCTCCGTATCGGCGATGGACTGCAGCAGACATTTGAGCTCCGGCGAGCAGGCACATCCGGCATAACGGTCATACTTTTGGATGCAGAGCTTTTCCTGACTCTGCATATCACGGATCAGTTGTGTTTCTTTCGGTGTTAAGGTCATGATTGCTTTTCCTCGTTTCTTCATTATTTTGTGGCTTGGGTTGGGTATAGTATTGCCGTTTTTTGGCACGATATGCAGGATGCGGCGACGAAAAGCAAAAAGAAGAATGCACCGCATTGATTTTCTTCTGAAGATTTGGTATACTGAATACAGAATGTTGCACAGGACGGTGTCAAAACATGGAAATGATTGATCTGATCCAAAAAAAGAAAAACGGCGGCGCGCTGACCAATGCAGAAATACAGTATTTTGTCAGCGGCTATACCCATGGCAGCATCCCGGACTATCAGGCGTCGGCGTTGCTGATGGCGATCTGCTTTCGAGGAATGTGCCGGGAGGAGACTGCCGATCTGACGCAGGCGATGATGCACAGCGGGGCGTGCCTGGATTTGGGCGATTTGTATGAACGCAGCTGTGACAAGCACAGCACCGGGGGCGTCGGAGACAAGACGACGCTGATTGTCGCGCCGATTGTTGCGGCGGGAGGCGGCGTGGTTGCCAAAATGAGCGGAAGAGGCCTTGGGCACACCGGCGGCACGGTGGACAAGCTGGAATCCATCCCCGGCTTTCAAACGGCGCTTACCGAGGAGGAATTTCTCACGATTGCACGCACACACGGAATTTGTGTCGCCGGGCAAAGCGGGGATTTGGTTCCCGCTGACAAAAAGCTGTATGCGCTGCGGGATGTGACGGCAACGGTGGATCAGTTAGCACTGATTGCTTCCAGCATCATGTGCAAAAAGCTTGCCAGCGGCGCGAAGAATATTGTGTTGGATGTGAAGGTGGGCAGCGGCGCGTTTATGAAGGACGCACAGCAAGCGCGCCTGCTGGCACGGGAAATGGTAGAGATCGGGCGCGCCGCGGGACGTAATGTTGCCGCCGTGCTCACGGATATGGATGCGCCGCTGGGAAATGCAGTCGGCAATGCCATTGAGGTTTGGGAGGCGGTGCAGGTGCTGCGCGGCGGCGGGCCGGAGGATCTGCGCACGGTCAGCATCACGCTTGCCGCACAGCTTTTCTCCATGCTGACCGGTGCGGAGATCGGCGCATGCAAAGAGCGGGCGGAGCAATGTATCAAAAGCGGGGAGGCGCTGCGCGTGCTGTGTGACATGGTGCGCGCGCAGGGAGGAGACGAGCGCTTTCTTCTGGATGCATCCTGCGTCAAAGAGCCTGCGGCAAAGAAAGAAATATATGCTCCGCAGGATGGCTGGCTTTTTCATATGCAGACCGATCAGATCGGCAGAGCGTGCGTGCTTTTAGGCGCGGGGAGAGCGCGCAAAGAGGACGCGATCGATCACAGCGCGGGAATTGTTTTTCATAAAAAGACCGGCGATCGGGTGTGTGCAGGCGCATGTGTGGCGACGCTGTATGCGGCAAATGCCGCGCGCGTGCAGGAGGCGGCGACGGTGCTGTCTCAGGCGCTCACCTATTCCGATGAGGCGCCGGTGCGTCAGCCGCTGATACGCGAGGTGATACGATGACGGATATTTCGACCATGCAGGAGCTGGAAGTGGCGCTGTTTGCGCGGCAGGACTGCGCCTACCGTGAGTTTCAGTGCCGCCTGATGCCGACGGTTTCGCCCCGGAGGGTGATCGGCGTGCGCACGCCGCGATTGCGCGCTTTGGCAAAGCAGCTCAGCGGCAGCACGTTTGCGGAGGCGTTTTTGCAGATGCTGCCGCATGCATATTATGAGGAGGATAATCTGCACGGCTTTCTCATCGCGCGGATACGTTCGTTTGAGCAGTGCGCGGCGGCGCTGGATCGCTTTTTGCCCTATGTGGACAATTGGGCGACCTGCGACGGCATCAGCCCTGCCGTGTTTCAGGCGCATCGGGCACAGTTGCTTGATCGGATTGACACATGGCTTTGCGCCACGGACACCTACACGGTTCGTTTCGGCATACGGATGCTGATGAACCATTTTTTGGATGCGGGCTTTTCGGCGGCATATCCTCGCCGCGTGGCTTCTCTTTGCGGGGACGATTATTATATCAATATGATGATCGCGTGGTATTTTGCAACGGCGCTTGCCAAGCAATATCAGGCGGTTTTGCCCTTGATGGAGCAGGGGGCGCTGTCGGCGCCGGTGCACAACAAGGCGCTGCAGAAAGCCTGCGAGAGTTATCGCATTGATGCGGGGCAAAAGAAGTATCTGAAGACGCTGCGGCGCGGGTGAAGGACATATTTTTCACAAGTTTCCTTCCAAAATTCTTAGATTTTTTTCCACGGCAAATTTACACATTTTTTTGTGCTTTTTTTTCGAAAAAACGATTGACAGATGAAAAACACGGTGCTATAATGAAGAAAATTAAATCATAAACCGTTGAGACGGAGATAACGGCAATGATGCCTTTCCAGAGAGCCCGTGATGCTGAGAGTCGGGCAAGAAACAAGTTGTCAAATGGACCGTTGAGGGTGCAGTGAAATGCGTTTTTGCGCAGAGTATTCTGCAACGTGCGGCACGCGTCAGTGGCCGGGGATATGTCGGTATCCTGCAAAGCGCACGGATTTTTTTCCGTGAATCCAAGGTGGCACCGCGGATAAAGTATTTTATTCGTCCTTGATAGAAAGCAGATTTCTGTCAAGGGCGATTTTTCTTTTTCGCATTGCCTTTTCGGCATGCAGGCGCGTTCCCTGACGGAACCGATCCGAACCATCGTCTTTTGGAGGAAAAACAATGAAAGTATCGCCGAGTTTTCAAGAAATTCAAGCCATTGCAGACAGCGGGGCATACAAGGTTGCGCCCGTGAGCTGCGAAATTTTGTCGGACATCTGCACGCCCATTGAGGCAATGCGAATTTTGAAGAATGTCTCCTCGCACTGCTACATGCTGGAATCGGTCGCCGAAAAAGAAAAGTGGGGCAGATATACGTTTCTCGGCTTTGATCCCAAGCTGGAAATCACCTGTATCAACGGGGAAATGAAAATCGGTAATCTCAAGGTGCACACAGAGCATCCGTCTGACTATATCCGTCAGGTGCTCGCGGACTACAAGAGCCCGCGCCTGGATAATCTGCCCTCCTTCACCGGCGGGTTGGTCGGATATTTTGCCTATGATTACATCGGCTACAGCGAGCCTGCGGTACGGTGTGCGGTGCAGGACACCGATGCCTTTAAGGACGTGGATCTGATGCTGTTTGACAAGGTGATTGCATTTGACCACTTTCGTCAGAAGATCATCCTAATTGTCAACATGTCTCTTGAGGAGCCGCAAAGCGCCTACAACAAAGCGGTGATGGAATTGCAGCAGCTGTGCGAGCTGTTGCGTCACGGCGCGCAAAAGCGTGAGCCGGGCGGGCACCTGCTGGGAGAGATGGAGCCGCTGTTTGACAAGCCTGCCTATTGCGATATGGTGGAGCGGGCAAAGCACCATATCCGTGAGGGCGATATTTTTCAGATCGTGCTGTCCAACCGGTTTTCCGCGCCGTTTGAGGGCAGTCTGCTCAACACCTATCGGGTTTTGCGCACGGTCAATCCCTCCCCGTATATGTTCTATTTTTCCGGCACGGATGTCGAGGTTGCCGGCGCTTCGCCCGAGACGCTGGTCAAACTGGAAAACGGCGTGCTGCACACCTTCCCCCTCGCCGGAACCCGCCCCCGCGGCAAGACCGAGGCGGAGGACCGGGCGCTGGAGGAGAACCTGCTTGCGGATGAAAAGGAGCTCGCCGAGCACAATATGCTGGTTGATCTGGGACGCAACGATCTTGGAAAAATCAGCACATTCGGCAGCGTGGAGGTGGAGAAATTCCATTCCATCGAGCGGTATTCTCATGTGATGCACATCGGTTCGACCGTTCGAGGGGAACTGAAAGAGGGCTTTGACGCACTGGACGCGATTGAGGCGGTGCTGCCGGCGGGAACGCTCTCCGGCGCGCCGAAAATCCGGGCGTGCCAGTTGATCGGCGCGTTGGAAAACAACAAGCGCGGCATCTACGGCGGGGCAATCGGCTACATTGATTTCACGGGGAACATGGACACCTGCATTGCAATCCGCATCGCATATCAGAAGAACGGAAAAGTGTTTGTCCGCAGCGGTGCGGGAATCGTTGCCGATTCCGTCCCCGAAAAAGAGTATGAGGAATGTATCAACAAGGCAAAAGCGGTTGTGAGTGCATTGCATCTGGCACAGGAGGCAGACGTATGATCTTACTGATTGATAACTATGACAGTTTTTCTTATAATCTGTATCAGCTGATCGGAGAAATCGAGCCGGACATCCGCGTGATCCGCAATGATGAAATGACGGTGCAGCAGATTGGGGCGCTCGGCGCAGACCGCATCATTCTCTCACCCGGACCCGGCAGACCGGAGGACGCCGGCGTCATTGTTGACGTGGTGCGAGAGCTGGGCAGAGATACGCCGATTCTCGGCGTTTGTCTGGGACACCAGGCGATCTGCATGGCCTTTGGCGCGACGATCACTTATGCGCGCGAGCTGATGCACGGCAAGCAATCGGTCACGGCGTTTGACCCCGGCTGTCCGTTGTTCGCCGGCTGTCCCGCGTCCGCTCCCGTCGCGCGTTATCACTCGCTTGCGGCAGATGCGGAAACAATTCCCGAGGATTTGAAAATCACCGCACGCACAACAGACGGCGAGGTGATGGCGGTGCAGCACTGTGAATATCCGATTTTCGGTTTGCAGTTCCATCCGGAATCCATTATGACGCCTGACGGTAAAATCATGCTGAAGAATTTTATAAAGGAGATAGAAAAATGATTAAAGAAGCCATTGTGAAAATCGTGAACAAACAGGACTTGACCTATGACGAAGCATACTCCGTGATGAACGAAATCATGAGTGGGCAGACCAGCCCGACACAGAACGCGGCATTTCTGGCATCGCTCTCGACCAAGAGTGCGCGAGCGGAGACAACAGAAGAAATCGCCGGGTGCGCTGCTGCGATGCGCGACCATGCCACACGGGTGCAGACCGATTTCGATCTGTTTGAAATCGTCGGAACCGGCGGGGATAACGCGCACAGCTTCAACATTTCCACCACCTCCGCGCTGGTTGCAGCGGCAGGCGGGATGAAGGTTGCCAAGCACGGCAACCGCGCGGCATCCTCTCAGTGCGGAACCGCAGACTGCCTGGAGGCGCTGGGCGTCAACATCGACCAAAGCCCCCAAATGTGCCAAAAGCTGCTGGAGCAGGTCGGAATGTGCTTTTTCTTCGCGCAGAAGTATCACACTTCGATGAAATATGTGGGTGCGATCCGGCGGGAGCTGGGCTTCCGCACGGTGTTCAATATTCTCGGACCGCTCACCAATCCCGGCAGTCCGAGCATGCAGCTACTGGGCGTATACGATGAATATCTGGTGCAGCCGCTGGCACAGGTCCTGATCAGTCTTGGCGTGAAGCGCGGCATGGTTGTTTACGGTCAGGACAAATTGGATGAGATTTCGATGAGCGCGCCGACCACGGTGTGCGAATTTCAGGACGGTTGGTTCAAATCCTATGTGATCACGCCGGAGGACTTCGGACTGACGCGCTGCGAAAAGGCTGATCTGGTCGGCGGAACGCCCGCGGAAAACGCCGCCATCACACGCGCGATTCTCAACGGGGAGCGCGGCGCAAAGCGTGACGCGGTGCTGATGAACGCGGGTGCGGCGCTGTACATCGGCGGGAAGGCACAAAGCATGCGCGACGGCGTTGCCCGCGCCGCGGAGTTGATTGATTCCGGCGCGGCGAAAGAAACGCTTGCACGCTTCATTGCATTGAGCAACACCCCGGAGGAAACGGTATGACCATTTTGGAGCAGCTTGCTGCGCATGCAGCAGAGCGCGTGGCACATGCCAAGGAGCAGACGCCTCTTGCAGTGGTGCGTCGGCGTGCACTTGATGCGCCGAAGGGCGACTTTTCGTTTGAAAAAGCGCTGCAAAAGCCGGGAATCTCCTTTATTTGCGAGTGCAAAAAGGCGTCCCCGTCAAAGGGGTTGATCGCGCCGGATTTTGACTATCTGCGCATCGCAAAGGAATATGAGGCGGCGGGCGCGGACTGTATCTCGGTGCTGACGGAGCCGAAGTGGTTTCTGGGAGCAGACGCATATCTGCAAAAAATTGCACACGCGGTCTCGCTGCCGTGCCTGCGCAAGGATTTTACGGTGGATGCGTATATGATCTATGAGGCGAAGCTGCTCGGTGCCGCGGCGGTGCTGCTGATTTGCTCACTGCTTTCCGGGGAACAGATCAGAGAATACATCGGCATCTGCGATCAGCTCGGTATTTCGGCGCTGGTGGAGGCGCACGACGAAAAAGAGGTTACAGCAGCGTTGGAGGCGGGCGCGCGGATCATCGGCGTGAACAACCGAAACCTGAAGGATTTTTCCGTCAACACGGATAACAGCCGCACACTGCGTACTTTGGTTCCGCATTCTGTTGTGTTTGTGTCGGAAAGCGGCGTTCAAAGTGCGCAGGATGTGGCACAGTTGCGCGAGATCGGCGCGGACGCGGTGCTGATCGGGGAGACGCTGATGCGTGCACAGGACAAAAAAGAGAAGCTCGCAGAACTGCGGGGGACGGTATGACAAAAGTGAAATTCTGCGGCTTACGCCGCATGTGTGACATCTCGGCGGCAAATGCGCTGCGGCCGGACTATATCGGCTTCGTCTTTGCGCCGAAGAGCCGGAGATATGTTTGCGTTCAGCAAGCTCAGCGCTTGCGGGCGCAGCTGCGGCGGGAGATATGCGCGGTGGGCGTGTTTGTCAACGAAGCGCCGAAAACCGTCGCACAGCTGCTGAACAGCGGCGTGATCGACATGGCGCAGCTCCACGGCGCGGAGGATGCGGCGTATCTGTGCACATTGCGTGCCATGACACAAAAGCCGTTGATTCAGGCGTTTTTGGTGCGAACAGAGCAAGATATTATCGCGGCACAGAACAGCGCAGCAGATTATGTGCTGCTGGATTCCGGCTGCGGCAGCGGCAAAGCGTTTGATTGGGGGCTGCTGCGGCAGATGAGCCGACCGTATTTTCTCGCGGGCGGGCTGTCTGCGAGCAATGTCGGAGAGGCGCTCTGTATGCTGCATCCGTTTGCGGTGGACGTCAGTTCCGGCATTGAAACGGATGGCTGTAAGGATATGGAAAAAATGAGTGAGTTTATCCGTGCCGTGCGCGGCGCGGATTCCCGGCCGGACCGGGCGGAAAGGAAAGAATAACATGACAAATCGTAACGGACGCTTCGGTATTCACGGCGGTCAGTATATTCCTGAAACGCTGATGAACGCGGTGATCGAGCTGGAACAAGCCTATCAGCATTACAAGGATGACCCCGAATTTCTGTCGGAACTAAACGAATTGTTCAACGAATACGCCGGCAGACCCTCCAGGCTGTATGAGGCAAAGAAGATGACTGCGGATCTTGGCGGCGCGAAAATCTATCTGAAAAGAGAGGATTTGAATCACACCGGCGCGCACAAGATCAACAATGTGCTCGGACAGGCGCTGCTGGCAAAGAAAATGGGAAAAACCCGGCTGATCGCCGAGACGGGCGCGGGACAGCACGGCGTTGCCACGGCGACCGCTGCGGCGCTGTTCGGCATGGAGTGCGTGGTGTTTATGGGAGAGGAGGACACGGTGCGGCAGGCGCTCAATGTCTACCGTATGCGCTTGCTGGGGGCTGAGGTTGTGCCGGTCAAGACGGGGACAGCGACGCTCAAGGACGCGGTTTCGGAGGCAATGCGGGAGTGGACCAGCCGCATCGAAGACACTCATTATTGTCTCGGCTCTGTGATGGGGCCGCATCCGTTCCCGACGATTGTGCGGGACTTCCAGTCTGTAATTTCCCGGGAAATCAAAGAGCAGCTGCTGCAAAAAGAGGGCAGGCTGCCCGACGCGGTGATCGCCTGCGTCGGCGGCGGCTCAAACGCCATCGGCAGCTTCTATCATTTCATTGATGACAAATCGGTGCGTCTGATCGGCTGTGAGGCGGCAGGACGCGGCATTGACACCTTTGAGACTGCCGCAACGGTCAACACGGGAAAGCTCGGCATTTTTCACGGGATGAAATCCTATTTCTGCCAGGATGCATACGGGCAGATCGCGCCGGTGTATTCCATTTCCGCCGGGCTGGACTATCCCGGCATCGGGCCGGAGCATGCGTATCTGCATGATATCGGCCGTGCGGAATATGTACCGGTGACGGATGAGCAGGCCGTGCAGGCGTTTGAATATCTGGCAAAAACCGAGGGCATTATCCCCGCGATAGAATCGGCGCATGCAGTCGCGCACGCGATGCAAATCGCGCCGACGATGAAAAAAGACCAGATTGTTGTGATCACGATTTCCGGCAGAGGGGACAAGGACTGTGCGGCGATCGCCCGTTACAGAGGGGAGGATATCCATGAGTAATATTGCATCGGCATTTCAAAACGGAAAGGCGTTTATCGCTTTTGTGACCTGCGGCGACCCTGATCTCGAGACAACTGCCGCGGCGGTTCGCGCCGCCGTGGAAAACGGCGCGGATTTGATTGAACTGGGCATTCCGTTTTCCGATCCGACCGCGGAGGGGCCTGTGATTCAGGGGGCAAATCTTCGCGCGCTGAAAGGCGGCGTGACAACCGACCGCATCTTTGACTTTGTCCGGCAGCTGCGCAGTGATGTGACGGTGCCGATGGTGTTTATGACCTATGCGAATGTTGTTTTTTCCTATGGCGCAGACCGCTTTATCTCCACCTGTCGTGAGATCGGCATCGACGGCTTGATTCTGCCTGATCTTCCGTTTGAGGAAAAAGAGGAGTTTTTGCCGTATTGCACCGAATACGGCGTCGATCTAATCTCGCTGATCGCGCCCACTTCGGAAAACCGCATTGCGATGATCGCAAAGGAGGCAACGGGCTTTTTGTATCTGGTTTCCAGCCTCGGCGTCACCGGAACCAGAAGTGAGATCAAAACAGATCTTGCCTCAATTATGCAGGTTGTGCGCGAGAACACCTCTCTGCCGTGCGCAATTGGCTTCGGCATTTCCACCCCGGAGCAGGCTCGGAAGATGGCGGCGATCTCCGACGGCGCAATTGTCGGTTCTGCCATTGTCAAAATCCTGGAAAAATACGGAAAAGAGGCGCCGCGCTATGTCGGAGAATATGTCAAGTCGATGAAGGACGCGCTGCGCGGGCTGTGAGACGGTAAAATTTTGACAAAAAAATTCGATTTACCTATTGACAAGGTAGGTTAAGTGTGCTATAATACTTGTAATTCCAATAATAACATGAGCGGGAAAGGAGAAAACGGTTATGAAACAGACTTGTTCAGCTGCTATGATGACAATGGAAATGTGCATGTGCTCTTGGCGTATGTGCATGTCTTGTGCTGCAATGATAACCGATCGTTTCTCTGCTTTGAAAGAAAAACGCAGTATCGCATAAGGATCGATAGAGGATGCGTTTTTGAATCTGTTTCAAACCGGGAGACCCAATCGGCGTCTTCCGGTTTATTTTTAGAAAGGAAAAAATATGAGATACTATTTCGAGCGGCTCGTCCGTGCGAACTTCCGCTTCGGACGAATGTGATGCGGTGAACCGCAGAAGAATTCCAATCATTATTTTACAATAAACTGAATTATCAACAA
>DBGFNI010000123.1:0-7414 GCA_048527645.1 Eubacteriales bacterium
ATAAAAAGTATCAATAAATATGCAATATAATGTGAATTGTTGGGATGAACCACGATTTTTTATGAGAAACGTCGGATTTTGTCGAAAAAGATACCGAAATATTTGAAAGAACAGAGGAAAAAGGCGGCAAGCGGTGTTGCGGTTCCCAAAATATGGTAAACTTGCGTGCCGCAGCGTCGGCGCGATGCGGGCAAAAGAGGGGAATGCCCCGCACCGGAATTTCTTTTTCGGAATCCGGTGGAACACTTGATTTTTTCCGGCGTTTTTGTTATACTGAACTTACTTGAACTTCATTTACTTTCCGGAGGAACATAACATGGAAAATTTAAAGCCAATTAAGATCGGTATGCTTGGGCTGGGGCGCGCCGGAAACGGGATGCACCGACCGGAGCTGGCACCGCGCGGAGAGAAATTTCAGATCTATGCAGTATGCGATGAGCTGCCGGAGCGCTGCGATGTATTTGCAGAGCAGTTCGGCAGCAAAAAGTATCTGACCTATGAGGAAATGCTTGCAGACCCGGAGGTGGAGCTGATTGATATCGCCACCCGTTCCTGCGATCACTACAAGCATGCAAAAATGGCGTTGGAGGCAGGGAAGGACGTCTTTTTGGAAAAGCCCTTCTGCACCAATGCGGAAGACGCACAGAAGCTGATTGACCTGGGTTCCAATCCCGCCGGACCGCATCTGTATCTGCGGCACAACCGCCGTTTGGAGGCCGGCTTTGAGAAGGTGAATGAGATCATTGACAGCGGTGTGCTGGGCGAGGTCTTCACCGTGAAGATGACCCGAAACGGCTTCGGTCGCCGCAACGACTGGCAGACCATTTCCGAATTCGGCGGCGGTCAGCTGCTCAACTGGGGACCGCATATCATCGACCATTCGCTGCGCTTCTGCGGCGGCAGCTATAAGATCATGTACTCAAACATTCAGCACTGCGTTGCAGCAGGCGACTGCGAAGACTTTGTCAAAATCGTGTTTACCGGCGAAAACGGCAGAATTGTTGATATGGAAATCGGCGGTGCGACCGCAGTGGAGACCAACCAGTATCTGATTTACGGCACGAAGGGCGCGCTGTGGAGCGAGGGAGATGACGATCTGACCCTGCACATCCGGTATCTGGATCCCGATTATCCGCTGGATCCGATCGAAGCCAACCCGAACACCCCCGGCGCAGACGGGTCGTTCGGCAACACGGAGACACTGCATTTCAAGGAAGAGAGCTTCCATGTGCCGGATTCACAAATTGACAGAATCTGGGACAGCCTGTATGCGTCCGTCCGAGAGAACAAGCCGTACCCGGTGCCGCTGTCGCAGGCGCTGCAGGTGATGCAGGTGATCGACGAAGTGAAAAAGCATTCCGTTTTCTGCCCGAAAAAATAATGCTTCGGCACGGCTGCGGGAAAAGACCGGCTCCCCGGTTCCCCGGTGCGGGTGCGCCGCAACAGCGTTGCGCGGTATCTCCGTCGGTGCGGAGGATGCGCTGTGCATCATGACGAAAAGACAAACAGCGCGCGAATGGTGTTTCCTTTCGCGCGCTGTCTTTTTGTGTGCACGAGATGCGGGGCGCTGCGCGTCGGTATTTTTCCCACGCGGCAAACACCCGAAAAATATGAAAAAAGTGCGGCGCGCAACCGAAAGCTTCCATTTGGAAATCGCAGGGTGGTGGACTTTTTCGCGCCGATCTGCTATGATGGATACAGAAAAAAGACAAGTCGGAGGAACAAAACATGACATGCGCGGAAAAGCTCGCAAAGCTGCGACGGGAAAACAATTATACACAGGAACAGCTTGCCGGGGTGCTGGGCGTTTCCAGACAGGCGGTGAGCAAGTGGGAGAGCGGCGCGGCATATCCGGAAACCGATAAGCTGATCCGCATCAGCGAATTGTTCGGCTGCTCACTGGATTATCTGCTCAAGGACGCGGCGGAAACAAAGCAGCAATCTTCCTTTAGCGACGCGGCGGCGCTCCTGCCGAAAAGATTTCGGGAAAGAAGCAGCAAAAGGACGCTGTGGGGGATGCCGCTGTGGCAGATCGGCAGACGGGCAAAGGGCGTTGTCGCCGTGGGGGTGAACGCCCGCGGCGTGATTGCGATCGGGCTGTGGGCGCGGGGTGTGATTTCCTGCGGCTTGCTGTCGGTCGGACTGCTGTCCTTCGGCTTTTGCGCAATCGGCTTGCTGTCATTTGGGCTGCTTGCGCTGGGGCTTGCCTGCGGGGGCTGCTTTTCCGTCGGGGTGCTTGCTGCCGGGGCGATCAGCTTCGGTGCGGTATCGCTCGGCGCTGTGGCAATCGGTGATTTCTCCGTCGGCGCGCTGGCGGTTGGCAAATATGCCGCGCTCGGCGACCATGCGCGGGCGATGATTGCAATCGGGGACACGCAGGCGGCGGGCACGCTGTATCAGAAAATCGGCGAGCTGACCCCGCAGGAGGCACAGACGGTGAGGGAGCTGCTTGACACGGCTGTTCCGGCGTGGCTCACCTTTGCAAAAAAGATTTTTTCGGTCTTTCTGTAAAGCGCGGAAAAAATGCGTCTGTTCGGGATACGGCGCAGCCGGTAACACGGCTGCGCTTTTCTTTTTGCGCAAACCGCATACGCTTTTAGCGGCGAAAAAAAGCAGCGCGCCGGTCAGGCGCGCTGCTGAAAAAAGCGGGGATTTATGATTATGCCGCTGTCTTTTTCTGCGTGATTTTTTTCAAAACCAGCAGTGTGGCGACTGTCAGAACAATACCGATGGGGAGCGAAATCCAGGCGCTCTTGACAAAGCCGGCGATGATATAGGTTACAAAAGAGATGGCGGCAACGGTGATGGCGTAGGGCAGCTGCGTGGACACATGGTTGACATGGTTGCACTGTGCGCCGGCGGACGCCATGATCGTGGTATCGGAGATGGGGGAGCAGTGGTCGCCGCAGACCGCGCCTGCCATGCAGGCAGAGATCGCGATGATCATGACTTCGTTGCTCATATCGGCATTAAACACATTTACCACAATGGGGATCAGAATACCGAAGGTGCCCCAGGAGGTACCGGTTGCAAAGGACAGGCCGCAGGCAACCAGGAAGACGATGGCGGGCAGCAGGCTTAAGAAGGAGCCGGCGGACTGCTTGACCAGCGCCGCAACATATTCCTTTGCGCCCAGGCTGTCGGTCATGCCCTTGAGGGTCCATGCGAAGGTGAGAATCAGAATTGCGGGAACCATTGCCTTGAAGCCGTTGGGGATGCAGTCCATGCAGTCCTTAAAGTTCAGAACGCGGCGGCACAGATAGTATGCCACGGTCAGGATGATGGCGAAGATCGAGCCAAGCGCCAGACCGACGGAAGCGTCACTGCCGGAAAAGGCGGCGATGATATTGCCGTAGGTATCGGAGGACTGATCAAAGAATCCGCCGCTGTAAATCATGCCGATGACGCAGAAAACAATCAGAATCAGAACCGGCAGCACCAGGTCGATCACGCGGCCGCGTGCGTTGACCTCCTCTTCGCTGTCTGCATTGGCATACGGGCGATCCTCCGTTGTGTACAGATCACCCTTCAGTGCGTTAAGCTCATGCTTAGCCATTGTGCCGTAATCGCATTTGATCAGCACCAGGGCAACCATCATGACGATGGTCAGCAGCGCATAGAAGTTATAAGGAATGGCGCGGATGAACAGGGAAAGACCGTCCTCACCCTCCACAAAGCCTGCGACTGCCGCCGCCCAGGAGGAGATCGGCGCGATGATGCAGACCGGCGCGGCGGTCGCATCGATCAGGTATGCCAGCTTTGCGCGGGACACCTGATGCTTGTCGGTGACCGGGCGCATGACGCTGCCCACGGTCAGACAGTTGAAATAGTCGTCGATGAAAATCAGAATGCCCAGCAGGATGGTTGCCAGCTGTGCGCCGACGCGCGTCTTGATATGTACGGCTGCCCACCGTCCGAACGCTGCGGAGCCGCCCGCTTTGTTCATCAGGCAGACCATCGCTCCCAAAACAACCAGGAAGATCAGAATACCCATGTTGTAGGAGTCGCACAGAGAGGCGATGAAACCGTCGTTGAACATGTGCAGCACGGTTCCTTCAAAGGTGAAATTCGACCAGATCAGCGCACCGGACAAAATGCCGATGAACAGAGAGCTGTATACCTCCTTGGTGACCAGCGCCAGCCCGATTGCGATGATGGGCGGAACCAGTGCCCAGAACGAGGAATACAAATTTGCATGCGGTACGGTTTCTCCGCTTCCGCCGCAGGTTTCGCACACTGCCTCTTCGATCAGCCCCGTGCCGCCGCAGTCGCCGCATTCAATGGGCGCCGGCGTGGTCTTTGCGGATTGGATCGCTGCGAAGACGAGAACGCCCAATACAACCAAAACCGCAACGAGGGCGACAATCCAATTCTTTTTCTTTGCCATGGTGTTTTTCTCCTTTTGTCAAATGAAAAATAAAATAAAAATCATGAGATCCGGAGAATCTCATGATCATATTTCCATCCAGTATACGGATAATCTCTGACCGATAGCTCTCCACAGATATATGTGACAGCACGGCGGATATTCTCCGACGTACCGGCAATATACGGCGCGGTGAGCCGCATACCCCTCGGCAGTCTCCCCTTTCCCGTTTACGGTCACCCCCGCGTGGTCAAACGGTACTGATGAAGCCTGCGCCTCTATCCGAAAGAATCCGGGATGGCCTGCCGCGCTTTGCGATGTTTTTGCGGCATTTCACCCCTCGAAACTTCTCGTTTCACATCATATCACACTTTATACACGGTTGTCAATACTTTTCTTGACAGATTGTGCGGCGGCAAGGCGGCATTTTTGAAAAAATTTCAGAATGGTCTTGACATTTTGCCCCGATCGGTATATAATTCATTTGAACGATTGTTCAAATGTTTGAAATGATATAAAAAAACCGTGGGGCGCGCAAGGTGCTCACGGCGAAAACGGAGCGAAAGCGAGGAATCGAAAAATGAAAACCATGCAGGAAAACCCGGAGGAAGAACCGATGCTGCGGCAGGGCGGCGGAGCGGAAAAGGATGCGGAGGTGTGCGAATATCTGCATGTGCATCCCGATGCGGTGGAGCAGGTGCGGCGCGCGTTGCCGCCGGAGGAGCAGCTACAGGATCTGGCGGAGGCATTCCGCGTGTTCGGCGATACGACGCGGGTGCGTATCTTATATGTATTGCATGAGAGTGAGATGTGTGTGTGCGATCTTGCAGAAATCCTGCACATGACAGTGTCTGCCATTTCCCATCAGCTGCGGATATTAAAGCAGGCGCAGCTGGTACGTCCCCGGCGGGAGGGCAAAACGGTATTTTATGCGCTGAAGGATCGGCATGTGCGCGACATTTTATCCATCGGGATGGAGCATATTACAGAGGAGGCGGAATAAATGAAAGAAGCAGAGCATGACGCATGCTGCGGACAGGAGCATGCGAATACAAAGGAAGAACAGGCGCGCTGCGCAGGGGCGGCGTGCGGCTGCGGACACGCGCATGAACACGCGCATGAACACGGCGAGGAAAAATCAGAATGGTTTTTGCTGGTTTTCGGCGCGGTTTGCTTTGTGCTGGTGCTGCTTGCCGACCGTTTTTTGATGGCACAGAGCCCACAGTGGACACGGGCGCTGTGCTATGCGGTGCCGTATTTGCTGCTGGGATGGGAAACCGTCACGGATTCTCTGAAGAAGATCCCGAAAGGGGATTTTATGGATGAGAACTTTCTGATGACGGTTGCGACCGTGGGCGCGTTTGCCATCGGGGAATACCCGGAGGCGGTTTTTGTCGTGCTGTTTTTTGATATCGGCGAGTGCTTTGAGCATATTGCGACGGCGCGCAGCCGAAAGAGCATTGCCGGGTTGGCGTCCTTGTGCCCGGAGCAGGTGACCGTTCTGAAAGACGGTATGCCCGTTTCGGTATCGCCCCGTGAGGTGAAAGCGGGCGCCCTGCTTTTGGTCAAGCCGGGAGAACGGGTCGCGCTGGACTGCGAGGTCGTGCAGGGCACGGCGTCGCTGGATACCTCTGCTGTGACCGGAGAATCGGCGCCCCGCGGCGTGAAGGAGGGAGACGCGGTGGTCAGCGGCTGTATCAGCCTTGACGGCGCACTCACCTTGCGCACGGTACGGGATTACGGAGATTCCACCGTCCCGAAAATGCTGGAAACCATCGAGAAATCAATGGAAAACAAGGCAGAGGCAGAAAAATTTATCACCCGATTTGCCAGGATTTACACGCCGATTGTGGTGGCAGCCGCCGTTGTCGTGGCGGTGATCCCCTCCCTCGTGACAGGAGAATGGCTGACGTGGGTATACCGTGCGCTGACGTTTCTCATGGTGTCCTGCCCGTGTGCGCTTGTGGTGAGTATTCCGCTTGCCTTTTACGCCGGAGTCGGGAGCATTTCGCGCGGGGGCATTCTGCTCAAAGGCAGCCGGCATGTGCAGACGCTTGCACGGTGCGACACGGCTGTGTTTGACAAAACCGGGACGCTGACAACCGGTACGTTTTCGCTGATGAAAGTACTGCCCGGCGCCGATGTGGAGGAACGAGAGCTGCTGACGCTTGCCGCTTTGGGAGAGTCAGCCTCCTCCCATCCGCTGGCGCGCGCGGTGATGCAGGAGGCGCAGCTGACGCAGGCGGACAAAGAGCGGCTCGGCGAGATCCGGGAGCAGGCGGGCTTCGGTGTCGCGGCGCAGATCGACGGCGAAACAGTGTTCATCGGCAGTGAGCGGTGGATGGCATCCAACGGGATCGACTGCCCCACGCCGCAGGAAGAGGGAACCTGGATTTTCGTCGGCGCACAGGGCAAATATCTGGGTGCGCTGATGTTTGCAGATCAGATTCGTCCGCAAACCAAAGAGGCGCTCGATGCGCTGCGCGCCGCCGGCGTTTCGCATTTTGCAATGCTGACGGGAGACCGGGCGGGCGCGGCGGCGTTCACCGCGCGGCAGCTTGGGATTGATACGGTTTTCAGCGGGCTGCTGCCCGGAGAAAAAGCGGAAAAGCTGGAGCAGATTGCCGCCGCGCAAAAGCAGCAAAACGCCGGCTCCCGCGTGATGTTTGTGGGAGACGGCATCAACGACGCGCCGGTTTTGCTTCAGGCCGATGTGGGCATCGCCATGGGGCAGTTCGGCGCGGACATTGCGATGCAGGCGGCAGACGGCGTTTTGATGGGAGAGATGCACGCGCTGGTGAAGGCGGTGCGCACCGCGAAGAAAACCATGCGCATCGTGTGGCAAAATATCACCCTGATTCTGCTGGTGAAATTCGGCGTGCTGCTGGCAAGCGCGTTCGGATACGCCCCCATGTATCTCGCGATTTTCGCAGATGTGTGCACGCTGGTGCTGGCCATTCTCAATGCGCTGCGGCTGCTGCGGTACAGCGCAAGCCGCTGATTGGCTCAACGGGCGGCATGCTGCCGCCCGAAATTGTCGTTTTGATT
>DBGFNI010000124.1:0-6897 GCA_048527645.1 Eubacteriales bacterium
AGACCATTAAAAATGTCGAATTAGTATCTACTCTGTCTTCCTGTTATCTTTATCATAACACAAAAACAGAGTTCTCGGATTTATTACCACTTAACTTTTTATCATACCTCCTTTACACATATTTCGCCGCAAGGGTCATAATCTGCTCCTGCGTCGCCGTTTTCGCATCCACCTCGCCTGCCAGCCTGCCGCCGGACATCACCAAAATACGGTCGCACACGCCCAGCAGCTCCGGCAGCTCGGAGGATACCATGATCACGCATTTGCCCTGACGTGCCAGATCAATCATCAACTGATAGATTTCATATTTTGCACCCACGTCGATCCCCCGCGTCGGCTCATCCAGCAGCAGCACCGTGGGATCGGTCAAAAGCCATCTGCCCAAAATCACCTTCTGCTGATTGCCGCCGGACAGCGACCGAATCTTCGTTTCCTGGCTCGGCGTCTTGACATGCATCGAGCGGATGCACCAATCGGTCGCCTCCCGCATTTTTTTCTTGCTGAGCAGCCCGAAACGCAGATATTTTTTCAGGCTGGACACGGTTGTGTTGTCCCGGATGTTCAGAATCGCAAAAATGCCGGTTGCCCGCCGCTCCTCCGTCAGCAGCGCAAAGCCGCGTCGGATCGAGGCGCGGGCGTTTCGGTTGGACACCGGCTTGCCGTTGAGCGTAATTTTCCCCTCGCTGCGCGTGGCAATGCCGAACAGCGCCTCCAGCGCCTCGGTTCGCCCGGAACCGTCCAATCCCGCAATCCCCAGTATTTCGCCCTCCTTTGCCTGAAAGGTGAGCTGCCGGAGATGCGAATACATGCCGCTGAGGTTTTCCACCTCCAAAAGCGTCTGCCCGATCGGGTGCTCCTTTGGCGGATAGAGGTTGGTCAACTCACGCCCCACCATCAGGCGGATGATCTCCGCCGTTGTCAGCTCCGACGCCGGGCGGGTTGCAATCCACTTTCCGTCCCGCATGACGGTCACCTCGTCGGAAATTTTCAATATTTCTTCCATTTTGTGCGAGATATAGATGATCCCGCAGCCCTGCTCCTTGAGCATCTGAATGATGCGAAACAGATGCGCCACCTCCTCCTCTGTCAGAGAGGAGGTCGGCTCGTCAAATACGATCACGCGGGCGTGGTAGGAGACTGCCTTGGCAATCTCTACCATCTGCCGCTGGGAAACCGGGAGCCGTCCCATGACGGTTTTGGGATGAACCGCGATTTGCAGCTGCTCAAACAGCGCCTTTGTATCGCGATACATTTTCCTTTCGCTGGTCAGCGGCAGATATCGGCTGATATAGGGAAATCTGCCCAGCCACAGATTATCCATCACATTGCGTTTCAGCGCCTGGTTGAGTTCCTGGTGCACCATGGCAACGCCGTGCTCCAACGCCTCTTTCGCGTTCTTAAAGTGCACCGCCTGCCCGTCTAACAGCACTTCCCCGTCGTCACGGGAATACACGCCGAACAGGCATTTCATCAGCGTTGATTTGCCCGCGCCGTTTTCTCCCATCAGCGCATGCACCGTGCCGGCCTTGACCGTCAGAGAGACGTCGTCCAAAGCCCGCACCCCGGGAAAGGATTTGGAGATATGCTCCATGCGCAAAAGCACCGGCGCATGCGCCTGATTCTGCGCTTCCATCTTATTTGCCGGTATAGGCGGCATAAGGGATGTTGACGCGCCATCCTTCCACCACGTTGTCCTTGTTCACATCGTCAAAGGTGTCGTCGCCGTCCAGATAGTTTTCGCATATGGTGACAAGCGTCTTTGCCATGCCCTCGCCGTCCTGCTTGATCGTCGCGGTCATTATGCCTTTTTCAATCGCATTTTTTGCCGCGTCGGTGGCGTCCACGCCGAACACCGGGATCGTGGCAGCGTTGCTGTCACCTGTGTTATAGCCGGCGCCCTGCAGCGCAGAAATTGCACCCATCGCCATTTCATCATTGTTCGCGATCACCAGCTCCACCATGTTGTTGTTCGCCTGACTGTACTGCGCCAGAATCGTTCCCATATAATTGGTTGCCGACGCAGAAGACCACAGCCCGTCCTGATCCACCAGATAACGGTTGCTGTTGGAAGCGTCGTAAAAACGCAGCGCCGGCTTTCCGGCTTCGGCGAGAATCTTGTCGCAGTCCTCCACGCCGTACCGCGTCCGGGCAATCGCTTCCATATTGCCCTCCTGTCCCTTGAACATTACATAGCTGATCTCACCGTCTCCGTTCAGATCGACCTGATCG
Source organism: Eubacteriales bacterium (assembly GCA_048527645.1). GTDB lineage: Bacteria > Bacillota > Clostridia > Oscillospirales > CAG-272 > HGM12669. The sequence goes on from DBGFNI010000124.1 coordinate 2,230, forward strand.
TAATGCTCCACAAGATATTTCCCGATCAGCTCGCCCTGCATGTGTCCCGCCATTTCATAGTCCGTGCCGACAAATACGCACTTGTCATAGCTGTCAATCACCTGCCGCTCCACAGAACGGTTGAAGAAAAGAACGGGGATGCCGGCGTCTCTCGCCAGATTTACAATGTTTTGTGCCGCGTCATTGGAGCCCGTGTCCACAACATTCACAATCAGTGCGCTTGCCCCCTTGGAAATCGCCGTCTGCACCTGTTCGGTCTGGGTGGTCTGATTGCCGTTCGCGTCATAATCGTTGTATTTGAACCCCTCCTCCTTCAGCATGCGGTCCATCGCGCCGCGCACCGAGGAAATATAAGCATCGCTGAAGGTGTAATAAAACACAGCGACCTCACCGATCTTCTTTTGATTGCCGTTATTCTTGCCGCAGCCCACAAGGCCGAGCATCAAAACTGCCGCCAGTAAAAGAGCCGCTGCCGCTTTCCATATTTTTCGATTTTTCATCACAATATCATTCCTTTCCGCCGTGATTATTTATGATCTGTGCTCCTATTATGTCCCAAAGCAATTTCAAAATCTCCCAACCCACAAAAAAATTTCTTCCAAAAATCGGCAAAGCGTGCTTTCCGCGTTTTTACAGCGGCGCTACGCCTCCATGTTCTTTGCCATGTTCACCGCCGCGCCGCACCGAACAGCACGCAGGCGGTGAAAAGAAAAATAAATGCGGGAAAAGCGCAAAAAAATCAAAAAAAGTATTGACAATAAAATGAAATCGTGATAAAATACCATCGTTGACGGTTCCAACGGTCACCGATCAAACGCGAGGGTGGCGGAATTGGTAGACGCGCACGTTTGAGGGGCGTGTGATGCATGTCATGCGGGTTCAAGTCCCGTTCCTCGCACCAATGCGTGGGTATATTCGCCGTCAACTCACGCACCATATGCGGATGTGGCGGAATTGGTAGACGCGCTAGATTCAGGTTCTAGTGAAAGCAATTTCATGTGGGTTCAAGTCCCTTCATCCGCACCAAAAATCCCGAATGCATAAGCGTTCGGGATTTTCACTTTTTACCTCTTCACTTTTCACTCTTCTATCAGTCCGAAATTCTTGACAAGTTTCCATCATTTGGTTTTTTGGATATGCTTGCAGCACGGTACCGTAATCACGCCGGACTGCGAATCAATACAGCTCTCAGCGCTCGGTCCACCACCGGCAGCCGAGGGCTTTTTTGTTCTCATGCCGCAGCTTAGCATCACCTTCTCCCCAAAACGCAATTTGGTATTGAAAAAATCGTCATCATGGATTCACAGTCCGTTTTATGGGACACATGGTTGTGTAGAATGGTATCAGAAAGAAAAAGGAACCACTCTAATGGAGGATAAGACTATGGCTAACAAAGGCAGAAGTGAACAGGGTTTATTCGGCACCGTGCATCACTACGATGAGCATGGTAAGAAAGTAGGTCGCAGCGAACCCGGTCTTTTTGGTGGTTACACCAACTACGATGCCAAGGGAAATAAGATTGGCCATTCTGACCCCGACCTGTTTGGTGGATACAACCATTACGATAACAAGGGACACAAAACCGGTCATTCAGATCCCAGCTTGTTCGGCGGCTATCACCACAGAGATTCCAGTGGAAAAAGCACTGGTTCCAGCGACCCCGGAATGTTCGGATCATATCACCACAGTGACAGCCAAGGCTGCTATGTGGCGACATGCGTGTACGGATCCTACGATTGTCCGCAGGTCTGGACGCTGCGTCGTTTCAGAGACAACACGCTGGCAGAGACTATGATGGGCAGAGCGTTCATCCGTACATACTACGCAATCAGCCCCACAATCGTAAGGTGGTTTGGCAAGACCGAATGGTTTAAAAAGATGTGGCATGGCGTACTGGACAACATGGTGCAGCGCCTCAATGATAACGGTGTGGAGGATACACCGTACAACGATAAGGATTGGAGGAAATAATATGTGGTTACTTTGCATCCTCGTTCTTCCGTTCGCAATTTTGGCAGAGTTGATAAAGTGAGAAAGGTTAAGTGAGATAGATGGCATTCAAGATTGGATTTGCAGCAGACACCGGCGAGAAGAAGCCCGTCGCAGCTACATACACTGTGCCGCAGCAGGCGGCAGCACCGCGCAAGTCTGTGGTGCAGATTTACTTCGCGGACAGACACATGACGCTGGCATACTACAACGATCAGTTCGACCTGCATCGTGGTGACATGGTCTATGTGGACGGCAAGCTGGAAGGCATGCTCGGTCGCATCACAGAAGTCAATTATAATTTCAAGATTAAGGTGTCGGACTACAAGCGCGTCATCGCTGTGGTGGACACTACCGTGCATGGCCAGTTCTTCATGGCAGGCAGCCACTTTGTGACATTCGATCGTGAGGCTCTGCCGAGCAGCAAGGCGGTAACATGGTTTAAGGCACCGGCAAAGGAAGACGATGAGTTCGTCAGCGGCAGCGACGATACCACATTCCGTCTGGATGACCTCAAGGGTATGAATGTCACCGCAGCGATCGCAGAGCGCGGCCATGAATACTACATCGAGAATAAGGTCAGATACATCAGCATCGACGGTACCAAGGGCTACGCCATTGTCGAAGGTAGTGAAGCATACGAAGTGGAGTTTGAGTACCGCAGCGGTGAGATCAGCCAGCTGATTTGCTCCTGCTTCTGCAGCTACAATTGCAAGCACGAATTTGCAGCCATGCTGCAGCTGCGCGAAACGCTGGAGCTGATCGAGAAGAACTACGGCGACGAATATGAGCGCACTGGCTACTTCGCAGCAGTGAACAAGGGTACGCTGTTCGCCTTCGCCGTCAACGGCAAGGATACCGGGCGCTTCATACTGTGACAAGGAGCGTCAGCACACGGCTTGCAGTGCGTTTTTCCTTGTTTTTGCTCCGATTTTTGCCTTTCGCAAAAAGCACACGTTTGTCCGAGGGATAAGCGTGTGTTTTTTTTTGCAAATATCCGTTCCGGCGCATCGGACAGTCCTTATTCGATTGCATACGCGCACGGAAAGCCGTTTTCACGTTGCAAGCCATCCCCGGATGCATCCGCGGCAGATCAGTGCATGACGAATACTTGCCAAACGGGAAAAAGCATGCTATAATGAAGATACTGCTATTTATAAATGGAAAATGAATAAAAAAGGAGGGCGGGGCTGCGTGAAAATCGGAAAAAGCAAAGAAGAGCTTGACCGGGAATTTGAAACGGTTGTCACAGAGCACGAACGCATGATTTACCACACAGCGCTGTCGTTTTTGCACAATGAAGAAGATGCAAAAGATGCGACGCAGACCGTTTTTCTCAAAGCGTACCGCGCATGGCACTCCTTTAGGCACGCATCCTCCCCCGCAACATGGCTCTATTCCATCTGCAAAAACACCTGCAACGATATCTGGCGGCAGAAAAACGGCGGCTTTGATCTGCCACTTTCCGTTTTGGAAGAAAGCAATCTTTCTCCGGCGGATTGCAGCGAAACGACAGAGGAAACGGTGCTGCGGCACGAAGCGCGCATCGCCGTATGGGATGCAATCAATCTGCTGTCTCCGCCGATGCGTGAGGCGCTGATTCTGCGCGACATAGAGGGCTATTCCTACGCGCTGATCGCACAAATGACAGATACAGACGAGGGAACGGTAAAAAGCCGTTTGCACCGCGCACGCGCCTCGCTCACAAAAATTCTGAAGGACGGGAACTATTTTGCCCCGGAACCGTCCAATACAGAAAAGGAGGGAATGTAGTATGAGCAAGCATCGAAACGGCGAAGAAGCCGCACCGAATTCCGCGCCGCTCTGCGACACGGAGCTGTCCGAGCAGGACCGCAACTTGTTAAAAGATGCGCTGGATGACGCAAGCCGCGTTCCCGAAACATTGCACCGGGACATCATGGATGCCGTACAGCGGGAGAAAGTGCCGAAAAAAACCGGAGCGTTTCCGCTCTTTGGCCGTTTTCCCATCGGCACAGCCGCCGCTGCGGTGCTGCTTTTGTGTATTTTGGTGATCACACGGCAGCCGGGCATCTACCAAGAAAAAAGTCAGGTCTCTGACGACCGCGACAGCGCCGGCTCCTACTCCTACGGACAGGCAGAAAAGGATGAGGCTTTTCTCCCGGCACCGCAGAACAGCACGGCGAACGGCGCCGGCGGCACGGAAAGCGAATCCTCCGCAGACGCGGATCAGATCATCTCCCTCTTTGCCGACAGCGACACCCCGGTGTCACTGGTGATCACGGTATCGGAAGACCCGACCGCGCTGCTCGCGGCGCACAATCTCCCCTCCGCCCTCTTGCAGGAAGAAAATCTTTGGCTCTATCCCGCACAGGCGGCAGACGCCCTGCAACAAATACTGGACGAAGAACAAATTGCCTATTCCCTGTATCCGTCGGACGCAAACGGCTCCGCCGTTGCCCTCACGGTATCAGAGTAAACCACACAACACAAGCACCAGACGCATCTCATCCGCACAGCGGAGAAAGGATCGAATGTCATGACGGAACAAACACAGACCGGCATTTCAGCAAACGAGGAGAATGTGGCCGCCCCCACGCCTGAGCCGCAACCGGAAACATCCCGAAAATCGCGCCGTGCCGCCATCGCCGACGCCGGCGTGCCAAACGCGGCAGATGAACAGCCTCTGACAGAAGAAGA
>DBGFNI010000125.1:0-7772 GCA_048527645.1 Eubacteriales bacterium
TATCAAAAATCGAATATGATTTTCGGGAGGATTTGCAAAATGAAGAGATTCGCATGTACGCTGCTTTGCGGGGCATTGCTGCTGACGTTTGCCGGGTGCGGCAAGGAGGAAACGAAGGAGCTGACGGAGAAGGAGACGGCGCAGACCACTGCGGAAAGCGTGAAGGCGACGGAGGAGACAAAAGCTGTTGATTTGGACGCGGCGCTTGCAGGGTATGAGATACTCTGGACGACAACGGAGGAACTTGCCGATGATACTGCGGACAAAGATGCATTGGTGGCTGATTTTTCCTCTCCGTTTGCGGTGCGATTCAAGGATGCGACGGACACGGCGATGCTGATGCAAAGAGACGGTTCGGGGTATTCCGTTCTGGAAATCTGGTGCAGAAAACAGCACATGGAATTTGAACAGAATCAAGATGCGGAAGGAAAGAACCATTCCGTCATGCAAAACACAAACGGAATGCATTATTACGTGGTGCCGACGGATGATTTTACGCTGTTTTATGATGACAATTCTTACCAGAGGGCGCACGCGATATTCACTGATCACGAACACTTTTTTATCCCCGGCAAGGTGGAAAGAAGCGGTGTGGAATGCTATGCGTTTTTGCGCGTTGAAAATGATGCATTGAAATACTCGTTCCGAAATTGCAAGTTTTATCCTGCGCAGGATTACGCGCCGTATTTAGAGAATGCCACCTCACTGGATGAATTGGAAACGGAAAACGGGACGGTTTCGTTTGAAAACGGGGCGCTTGTGTATACGCCGGTCAATGTGAGAAGTGTTGAGGAAAATGTAACGTCTTGTTATGACAGCGTGATGCGCGGAGATTTCGGGAAAGACGAAAAAGCGCGTTACGGTCAGTATGGGAGCCTCGACGGTTTATTAGAACATAATCGAATAGAAAACGAGAAAGAAGCCTGATTTAATCAGGCTTTTTTCTATGAAAGGAGTTACAAATGAGCAAAACATTTAACCAAATAATGGGAGAATATCTCAATGGGAAGTATTGGAATCATAGTAGTAATAATAGTGATTGGACTTATGGGTGAACAAACAATAAATGTACTCACCATGATTCTACAAACAATGATTGTCCAGTTAGTTCACAAAGCGTTTGTGGAACATGTGGTTGTAATACTTTTGGTGCAGCAATTCAATGTCATGGGTTTGCAAAGTTAGTAGCATATTTATTGACAGGTACAGTATTAAATGTGAATGTCACTGCAACTGGAAAACAACATGGAGACGATCTAGGCGGAGGATGGACACTATATAAGGGCAATTATAATTCATTAACTTTAAAGCCTGGAGATTTTATTCGCATTAACAATAGTCAAGTATATCATTCAGCTATAGTATGGAAGATTGAAAATAATCTTGTGTACGTTGCCGAATGTTTGGGGAGTAAAGGATGTGAAATTCATTGGGGTACGTTTAATAATGGCTACCCGCAACAATACACAGTTGAGCGAATCAAAAGTGAAGCAACATATATTATTTCAGCGCCAGAATTAACGACAACATGTATGGTTTCCTATCAGCTTAACGGCGGGTCGGGGACGGCGACCTCTCAAACTGTGACTGCCGGCGAAACGGTGCAGCTGCATGGAGCGCCGACCAAAAGCGGCGCGGAGTTCTGCGGCTGGAAGTGCGGTTCGACAATATACAATGCCGGACAAAGCATCACCGTGAATGCCAATATGACGCTGACGGCAGTATGGAAATACCGTATCAGTTTTCAGACGCCGAGCGGTTTTTCAACGCCTGCGTCCAGACTGATCAATCCGGGGGAGAGCGTCGGTACGCTGCCTGTATTGGGTGATACGGCGACAAATGCTTTCGGCGGATGGAAGTACGGCAATACGACGGTGACCGCGTCGTTTGTCCCGACGTGCAGCCTGACGCTGACGATGATTGCCATCCCGAAAGTTGAGGTGAAATTCTACAGTAATCCGCCGGTGACGAATGTGGAAGAACAGCTGCGCACGAGGCGCTTTAAGGTCGGATCGCCGTACGGCAGCGAACTGCCGGACCCATTCGAACAGGACGGGTATCGTTTTGCGGGATGGTTTACCGCGCGCACGGACGGCACGGAGCACACGGCTGAAACGGTTGTGTCACAATCGGTCGTTACGCTGTATGCACATTGGGAAATTTTGCACTTTGCAGTTTCCTTTGACAACAGCACGCTGCCGCGTGCACAATGGAGCCCGGTGATCCGCAGCGCATTCAAAGACCGTTTCACTTTTCCGCCGATCCGGCACAGTATTCCTTATCACATATGCCTTTACTGGAAAGAAAAATACTCGATAATCAGCGGCAACGCAGGCGAAGAGGGAATCATGTTTGCCAATCAGACATACAAACCGTATGCGCGTCGGGTGGTGAGTAGAATCATTTTCAATGCCAACGGCGGAACCGGTACGTTCGAGCAGCTATTAAAAATCGGAGACGATCCTGTATATCTTCCCGCGGAGGTGCCGGTTCGAGAGGGGTATCAGTTCTTAGGCTGGGCGCTGGAAGAGAACGCGCAGGCGCCGCAGTTTGCGCGGTGCGGTGAATACCGCCTGAACAGAGACAGCATGCTCTACGCGGTCTGGAAGGCGAATACGGACACGCGGACGCACATCTACTACAATCTGACAGCGGGTGAGTATAAGGCGCCGGTTTCGGAATTTGTACAGCCGGGTGAGCAATACCAGGTCAGCACCACGATTCCATTCCGATCGGGAAAAATATTCCTCTACTGGCAATATACCGTCGGGGAGGATTTGGAATGTGCTATGCCGGGATCCACAATCACTGTTCCGAACAGTACATCCGTGCGGCTTTCACCTGTCTGGGATGATGTCGAATCCCGACATCTCGATCTGCATCATACGCCTGTGTCCAACTTCTACACCTTGCATTATATCCCGAATGAGGGACCCTTCGGCGTGATGGAAGAACCGCATTCCTTCTTTGACCCTTCCAAAATCTTTTCACACTGGGCATATTTGGACAGTGAGGGAAATGATGTACCGGTAAACCGTCATACGGTCAAGGATTTCGGCATGTATCTGCATCTGTACCCGAGATTTCTCGATCGCCCGACGCTGTGCTTTACGGACATGACGTCCCAAAACTGGTACTATGATGCGGTGGAATTTGTTACCGCGCGCGGCGGCTTGGCAGTGCCCTTCCGTGAGAGTGAAACAGTGAGCAGACGCCTTTTGGTTCAGACGCTGTATCGGAAAGAGGGCAGTTGGGAGATCGGAGGCAATTCCTTCACGGATGCGGGGGATATGCCGGAGGTTTCCTTTGCGCTGCACGCGGGTCTGACTTCAGTGGGCTCGAACGGGCGCTTTGAGCCGGATGGAAATTTGACGCGTGAGCAGTTGGCGACATTCTTGTATCGTTATGCGACTTACCGTAAGTATGACACAACACTGACAGGAGAGGAACACAGCTTTACGGATGTTGCTGCTGACAGATGGTCGCGTCCTATGATCGCCTGGGCGGCTGATCGCGGCATCATGTGTGGAACGACTGAGACGACATTTGAGCCAGAAAAACTGGTAACAAAGGGCGTTCTTGCGTTGGTGATGAAACGCTTTGCACAGGAATATGAGGTGTAATATGTGAAAAGTTGGGCGCGGCAAATGCCGCGCCTGACTTTTTTTCGCTGTTAGCAACGCATCGGCGACGAAAGCGGGGATGCTCTTTTCAATAGAATTCGATCAAATTCGATAAATTACGTCAAAAAGCAAAAAAATTGCACAAATCAGCGAAAAAGAGTGTATCGAACGGGGTGTGGCACTCTTGTCTTGCGTGAAAAAGTATGTTAGAAGTAACATATCAGGTGACCAAAATTTTTAGTTACGTGTTTTTTTGACATGAAAAAATCGTAAGTTTTGTGCTTTTCGAGGCATTGCTGCGACGTTTGCCGGGTGCGGCAAAGAGGAAACAAAGGTGCTGACGGAGAAGGAGACGGTGCAGACCGGTGAGGAAAACATGCAGGCGACGAGGAGACAAAAGCCGTTGATCCGGATGCAGAGCTTGCAGGGCTTGAGGTGTTTGAAACGACATCAAACGATTATTGTGAAGGTGTGATTGCGGAGTGGAAAGCGCTTGAGTAGCCCAGCGAGAGTCTGCCGCAATCCATGGTGCTGCATGATCGGCATTGCATCGACACAAACGAAACATTTTATATCGGTTGAATCCTTTTTTATTCGGCGAGGAATGTGATTGATCCAAGCAAATTGATTACAAAGATAACGGTGCGAGAAAACAGACGCTTCTCGTTTTTGCAAAAAAATGTGGCGGACGATGCAATTGATGCCGAGCGTGCGGAAGGGGGGCGAAGCATGCGGCGCTCTATGTGCAACGATAACGATAAAAAGGATGGGCGCGGTGAAAACCGCGCCCTGATATACACTTGCAACAGAAAACGGAAAGGAGATGCAGACGATGGAAAAATCGAAAAACGCGACGGGTGGCAGACAGAAAAAAGGCAAGGTGGCGCAAAAGGAAGAGGTGATGGGTGTGCTGACCGATGTGCTGCGGGGGACGCGGCAGGAGTCGCACGTCAAGGCGGTTCACAAAAAGGAAACGTATTACGATGAAAACGGGAACAAATGCCAACGGGATGACGAGGTGATGGAAGTCTGCGAGTGCCCGGCGAAGATCGGGGACTTGTGGCGGACGGCGGAGCTGTTATGTCGGCTTGCCGGATACACGGAAGAGGAGACGGAAAAGAAGATTGCGCCGGTTGTGATTGAGGGTGCGGAGAAGCTATGAATGGCAAGGCAAATAAAGAGGGGGCTGTCGCCGGCACATCGGCGGCGCTTGGTGCGGACTGCAAGCGGGTGTCTTTGCCGCAGGTGGTGGGCGGCGGATACGGTGCGTTCTGGCATTTTACCGGGCGATACCGTGTGGTGAAGGGCTCCCGTGCCTCCAAAAAGTCCAAAACAGCGGCGCTGAATCTGATCTGGCGCATTATGCGCTTTCCCGGCGCGAATGCACTCGTGGTACGAAAGGTTTACCGCACGCTCAAGGATTCCTGCTTTGCAGAACTGAAATGGGCGATCCGCCGTTTGGAGGTTGACGCCTTTTGGGAGGAAAAGGTGTCCCCTCTGGAGCTATGCTACCTACCGACGGGGCAGAGAATTTTTTTTCGGGGGATGGACGATCCCATGAAAATCACGTCGATCGCCGTATCGACGGGGGTGTTGTGCTGGCTTTGGGTGGAGGAGGCGTATGAAATCAGTCGGGAGAGTGATTTTGATCTGATCAATGAGTCGATTCGCGGCACGGTTCCCCCGCCGCTGTTCAAGCAGACGACGCTGACCTTTAACCCCTGGAACGAGCATCACTGGCTCAAAAAACGCTTTTTTGACGTTGCGGATCCGGATGTGCTTGCGATCACAACAGATTATCGGTGCAATGAATTTTTGGACGAAGCCGACAGGCGGCTGTTTGAAGAAATGAAACGGCGCGATCCGCGGCGCTATCAGGTTGCCGCTTTGGGGGAGTGGGGCGTTTCGGAGGGATTGGTATACGAAAACTGGGAAAAGAAATGCTTTGATCCCGATGAGGTTCGTTCGCGGCAGGGGATTCGTTCGGTATTTGGGCTGGATTTCGGTTACACGGCGGATCCGACCGCATTGTTTTGCGGGCTTTGTGATATGGAGAAAAAAGAACTGTATGTTTTTGACGAGATTTATCTCCGGGGACTGTCCAACGAAGGCATTTGGAAGGAGATCTTGCGGCGGGGCTATGCGAAAGAGCGGATTATTGCGGATGCGGCAGAGCCGAAATCCATTGATCGGCTCCGGCTGCTTGGCTGCCGGCGCATCGCACCGGCAAGAAAGGGCCCGGACAGCGTCCGGGCGGGTATTGATTTTCTGCGTGAATTTCACATTGTGATTCATCCCGCCTGTCCTGCGTTTCTCAAAGAAATCTCCTCTTATACCTGGCAGGTGGATGCAGCGGGAAACTGTATGAACGTGCCGATGGATCGGGACAATCATTTGATGGATGCCATGCGATATGCCATGTCGGAAATCAGTGTGGGCGGCAGAATGGAGTTTTAAGCGGGGGTGTGCGGAAAATGCGTCAACGCGGCGCGCAGCGCGTCCGCCCGGTTTTCTGCTTTGTTTTCGATCACCAATTGCAGAAGATAGTCCAGTGCTTTGCCGATTTGTGCGCCCCGATAGCCCAATGCGGCAACGTCGGAGCCGCGCAGCGCGAGATCCTTTCGAGTGAAGCATTGCCGCTCTGCGCTGATCTGATCGGCAAGCTGTTCCAGCCGTTCCAGCGTATTCAAACGAATGGAGAGATGGGGGGACTGCCCGGCGGCGTCGGCGCGCTGCAGGGCGAGAACCTGACGGAACGTATCCTCTCCCCAGCGGCTCATCCTCTTTTTCACCGCGGTGAGATCGGTTGCGGTCGGGGTATCGTGATAACGAATCAGGGTGCTGACCGTTTTTGCGGTTTGCGCATCCGCACGCAGATCGCGCAGCGTCTGCTGGGCATATGCGGTGCTGTATGCGGCGTGGGAATAAAAATGACCGACGCCGTTTTCATCCAACGAGAATGTAGACGCCTTTCCGCAATCGTGCAGCAGCGCCGCCCAGCGCAGGGATGGGGTGGGGGCAATTGCGTCAACCGCGTGCGCTGTGTGCGTCAGCACATCATAAACATGATGCGGATTGTGCTGCTGCAGGCCGGCAAGCGGCAGCAGGCAGGGAATGCGCACGGAGAGGGTGGCCGGATAGTCGCAGAGGATTCTGCCGGCGTGCTTGCCGCACAGCAGGCGCGTCATTTCCGCATAGACGCGTTCGGCGGAGATATATGACAGCAGATGCGCATCCTGACAGAGTGCCAGCGCGGTTTGCCGCTCGATCGAAAAGCCGAGAACCGCAGCGAAGCGCAGGGTACGGAGAATCCGCAGGGCGTCCTCAGTAAAGCGGGTATGCGGATCGCCGACGCAGCGCAGCCTTTTTTGCAGCAGATCCTGCCTGCCGCCGAAGGGATCAACGACGCCGGCTTCCGGGTGGTATGCCATGGCATTGACGGTGAGATCGCGCCGGGCGAGATCCTGTTCGAGGGAGTCGGAAAAACGGATTTGCGCCGGGCGGCGGTGATCGGTGTAAGCACCGTCGCGGCGAAACGTTGTGATCTCATAAGGAATATTGTGCACAAGCACCGTGAGGGTGCCGTGGCGGATGCCGGTTTCCAAGACGGGAAAACGGGAAAACACCTCTTTGATCTGCTGCGGGTGTGCATTTGTGGTGATGTCCCAGTCATGCGGCGTTTTACCCATGAGCATATCCCGCACGCACCCGCCGACCGCATATGCCGCAAAGCCTGCGCGGTTGAGCGCTGCGAGAATTTCCTGCGCGCCAGGATCAAGCGAAAACGGCTCTGCCGTCATTGGGACACCTCCTTTCCGATGCGTAAAACACGAAAAAACAGGCCGGTGACGCGGTGTTTACCGGTCCCGGCTTGTTTGCTTTTACATACTCAGTTCTTTTTTCAACCAGACCATACCGACGTCGAGCGCCTCATACAAGCCTTTTTTCTGCGCTTGCTTGAGTACGTTGGAGGGGTCGGCGGTGGAAACCAGCTGCATCAGAATATCATCGGGAATCTGCTCGCCGGCAACCTCTTTTGTGGTGAGAACGATCAGAAACAGCACGGCCTTGTCATTCATGTCGCCGTAGCAGTATGCGTTGTTTTCGCGTACCAGAGGCTTGCCCTGATACATGCAGTATTCGCCTTTC
>DBGFNI010000126.1:0-3714 GCA_048527645.1 Eubacteriales bacterium
CAGCTTTTCATCTGTTGCGATGGCGATCACCGGCGTGCCCTCTGTGATCAGTGAGATCGTTCCGTGCTTGAGTTCTCCCGCCGCATATGCCTCGCAGTGCAAATAGGTGATTTCCTTCAGTTTCAAAGCACATTCCATGGCAGCATAATAATCGCCGCCGCGCCCGATATAGAAGACGTCATGCCGCCCGGAAAGATACTGTGCAGCACGCAGGCACGCCTGACGCTGCCGGATCACCTCTCCGACTGCCTGCGGCAGCTGTTCACAAATACTGTGCGTCAGCGCACGGACGCTCTGCTGTGTGCAGTCGGCTTGTCGGGACATAAGCAGAACACCGGTAAGCGCAAGAATTGCCGCCTGCGTCAGATATCCCTTTGTCGTTGCAACCGCAATTTCCGCTCCGGCATGCATTGGGATCACATGATCTGATTCTGTACTGAGCGTCGACGTGGGCACATTGACAATGGACGTTGTCGGCAGCCCCAGCTCTTTGCCCATTCGCATTGCAGCGATCGTATCCGCCGTTTCGCCGGATTGGGAAATCAGCCAAAGCGCCTCTCCCTGCACCTGCGCCTGCCTGGTATAACGGTATTCTGAAGCGATTTCTACCCTGACGTCCACACCCGACAAAGTCGTGATCATCCATTTTCCAAGCAATGCGGCATGCATGGCAGAGCCGCAGCCGACCAGCGTCAGGCGGCGCAGATCTGTCCCCAGACCAAAGCGTTGCGCCAACGGCACAGCGTCCGATACGAGCGGCAGCAGGGTGTCCCGCAGTGCGCGCGGCTGCTCATGGATTTCCTTTTCCATATAAGTCGCATACGAGCCGGTGTCCGCCTCGTTTGCGATCGTACCGATCGGCTGCATCGCAGGCTCCGATTCGGTGCCCGATGCATCGAATATGCGTATGTTGTCACGCTCCACCGCGGCGATCTGTCCATGCTGCAGCGGATAAAACGACTCAGAATCAGCCGGGCAGGCATTGATGTCTGATGCGACAAAGGCGCCGTGCCCTCCGCGCCCGATCAGCAGCGGGCTGTCATGCCGAACGGCGTAAAGCGTGCGTGGAAAATCACGAAACAAAATACAGAACGCATAGGAGCCCTGCAAGCGCTGTTCCGCATTGCGAATGGCTCTGATCGGATCTCTGCACTGCTCATATGCATCACTGATCAGATGTGCCGCCGCTTCCGTGTCTGTCTGCGAAGCAAAGGCAATCCCTTTTCCCTCCAGCTCTTCGCGCAGTTTCGCCGCGTTTTCAATGATGCCGTTGTGCACCAAAAACAGATGCTTTGCCGCGTGCGGGTGCGCATTCACCGCATCCGGCGCGCCATGCGTCGCCCAGCGGGTGTGCCCGATCGCCGTCGGTGCTGTGTCGTATGCCGCGTGATTTGCCGCCTTCAGTTTTTCTTCCAATCGGCTGACACGCCCCGGGCACTTCTCTGTATAAAACGAATTCCCCGTGGATACCGTCACGCCGGCCGAATCATATCCACGGTATTCCAAGCGGTGCAAGCCGCGCAGCACCGCTGTAAGCGCATCTTTTTCTCCCGTATATCCGATAATACCGCACATTTTACTCTTCTCCTGTTTGATCTGCCTGATTTCGCTGCTCGGCAACGCCGTCCGGTTTCACGATGCGCCGCGGCAGCACGACGCCGCGCACACTGCAAAGCGGGTAAATCAAGGTTTGTTCTCCCACAACCGTCCCGGGATTGAGCACAGCATGACAGCCGACCTGCACATTCGCGCCGAGAAAGGCGCCGCATTTTCGCAAGCCGGTGTCTATTTTTTCGCGGGGGAGCGATATTTTAACATGGGTCCTGTCGTTTTTCAGATTGGAAATCACCGCGCCTGCCCCCAGGTGCGCCCCCTGACCGAGAATAGAATCGCCGACATAATTGTAGTGGGGCAGCTGCACCCCGTCGAACAGAATACTGTTTTTCAGCTCTGTGGAGTTACCGATTACGCATCCCTCCCCCACCAGAACACTTCCGCGAATCAGCGCGCCGGTGCGAAGCTGACATCCCGGGCCGATGATGGCGGGACCCACAATATCCGCACTCTCAAAAACCACCGCGTCACGCGCGATCCACACATGATTCCCCACCCTGTCATATTGCGACGGCGGCAGCTGTTCACCCAATTCCACAATAAACTTAGCGAGATGCGGCAGCACCTCAAACGGATAGGAATGGCGCGCAAGCAAGGGGCGCGCAAGCGTTTTCATCTCATCAAAAAGACGCGCTGTCAAAACAAGTTCTTTCGCTGTAATCATTTCATGCTCTCCTGTTTTTGCAAAATACACTGCTCCAGTCTGTGCAGATATGCCGTGCACTGTGAGCGGTCGGGATGCTCAACCGTCAGCCGCAGCACGGGCTCTGTCCCGCTGACGCGCAGCAGCATTCTGCCGCCGCCTTTTTTCAGTTCTTCTTCAATCGGCGCCAGTTCCTTTTGCAGATCCGGGTTTTCCATCAACGCATATCTGTCCGCAGCGTGCAGATTGACCGTCAGTTGGGTTTGCAGCCGAACCGGTGCGCACAGGCGGCTGAGCGACTGCTTTTGCGCAATCATGCTTTCCATGATCTGAATCGCGCACAAAAGACCGTCACCCGTTGTCGCATATTTCCCGCAGATGATATGCCCGCAGGACTCGCCCCCCAGTGCATAGCCGTTTTTGCGCATTTCCTCATAGACATTCTTGTCCCCTACATCCGTAAATACAACCTTCACACCCGCGTCCCGCATCGCCCGGATCGCGCCCTGATTGGACATGACTGTGGCAACAACGGTGTGATGCGGCAAAACCTGTCGCGACGTCATAAAGGAAGAAAGCAGATACAGAATGTGGTCACCCGTCAGCAACTGCCCGGTTTCATCCACGCACAGACAGCGGTCACCGTCGCCGTCAAATGCAAAGCCGCAGTCCAGACGGTTCTGCTCCACCAACTGCCGCAGCGCTGCGGGATGCATCGAGCCGACCTCTCGGTTGATATTGGAGCCGTCCGGCGCTGTGCCGACGGTATACACCTTGGCGCCGAGTGCCTCAAACACACTTTTCGCAATCATCCACAGCGCACCGTTCGCACAGTCCAGACCGATGCGCAAATCCTTATAAGAAAAGGAGGACAGAGAAATCAGGTATGCAATATATCGGTTTCTCCCCGTTGCATAGTCAATCACCTTACCGACCTGCATTTCCGTTCCGTCGCGGGCGTCATCCCCCACATCCAGCCCTTTTTCGATAAAAGCGATGACTTCATCCTCCATTTTTTCGCCGTTGCGATTGAACAGCTTGATCCCGTTGTCAGAATAGACATTGTGGCTGGCAGAAATCATCACCCCGCAGTCAAAGTCGTCCGTGCGGCAAACATAGGAGACGCCGGGCGTGCTGATCACATGAAGCATATAAACATCCGCGCCCAGTGACGCCGCACCGGCGGTCAGAGCGTACTCCAGCATATAGGAGGAGCGCCGGGTATCCTTGCCGATCACAATGCGCGGTGCAGTGTGCTCTCTTTTAAAATACTTAGCCAACAGCCGGCCCACGGCAAAGGCCTTTGCGGCGGTGAGCGTTTCGCCGACTCTGCCGCGAAAGCCGTCCGTTCCGAAATATTTCCCCATGAATGCAATACCACCTTTTTATTCGTTACAAAAATATCTTTCCCGAAATGCGCGGCGTTTACAACAAAAAAGGAAAAGAAATACGGAGAT
>DBGFNI010000127.1:0-5013 GCA_048527645.1 Eubacteriales bacterium
AGAACTATCCCGATGTGGCGCAGAACGCGTGGTTTTATGACAGCGTGCAGTGGGCATCGGAAAACGGGATCGTCGGCGGTCACGCAAACGGGACATTTACCCCTGACGAGCCGATCACCCGTGCACAGATGGCGCAGATGATGTACAACTTTATCACCCGGTACTGCGGCGCGGCACCGGACGATGACACCGCTGTGTTGGAAAAAACTTACAAGGATGCTGCGCAGATCCCGCAGTGGGCAAGACAGGCCGTTGCGGCAATGACCAACAGCAAGCTGCTCAACGGCGCTGACGGCAATTTCTGCTCCAATGCAACTGCGACCCGCGCACAGGCGGCGGCAATTTCCCACCGCTTGCAGCAGTATTACAATGACAGCCCCGTCTGCTTCACGGGGAACAACATGAAGCTGGTCTGGAGCGACGAGTTTGACGGAGACGAGCTGGATATGTCAAAGTGGAGCTATCGTTCCGGTTGCAGCGATCCGACGGTGTTCGGTGAGGAACTGACAACGCCGGAGGCGATTTTGCAGTATCAGAAGGATCACATCAAGGTGCAGGACGGCAATCTGGTCATGAATGTCGAATATATGGACAACAGTCTGACGGATGATGCAAATGAGAACTGTATCGGCCAGAACGTTTCCATGCTCTGGATTGATACGGACGGAGGAAAATACAGTCAGACTTTCGGCTATTATGAGATTCGCTGCATTTTAGGCAAAGGCAGCGGCTCCAATTGTGCGTTCTGGATGCGTGCTGGCAATCTGCTCTCCCCGGATTCCCAGTCCTCCCGAGAAGGCGCAGAGATTGATATTTTCGAGAGCGTCCCGACCTGTGTGGTACAGGACATGGAAACACCGATTATAGACTCGACCTTACATTGGCAGTATGCCGCGAAAGAAGAGAACGGGAAATCACTTCACGGAAGTATGCACGGCTATTTCTATGCCGATCCCAGCCGCCTGTACACCCGCGACGGTGAATATTTGCCGGTGAACGTGTATGACGGCAACTATCATACGTTCGGTCTTTTATGGACGGAAGAGGAATATATCTTCTACATTGACGGCTATGAGATGTATCGGACAGATTGTATTGATTTGACGAAGAGGGGCGCGGAGGGAACCTGTCTGTATCCCGGAAGCATCTATCTTTCCTGTCACTTCATGGATCCCGACTGGTATGGCGTCAGCAAGCCCGAGGATTACCCGAGCGATTTTGTAATTGATTATGTTCGCTGCTATCAGCTCGATCGATATCTGGTAGAAGAAGAATAATTTTACGAAAAACATGTGTGCCGCGCCGGTAAGATCTCCGGCGCGGCGCTTTTTTGTTTTTCGTCTTTCGTCGGATTTTTCTTGTTTGGTTTGAATAGGAAACCCTGCAAAAAATGTGCATATTGCATAAAAATAGGGGCGAAAATTGGGGAATTTCATAAAAACCATTGACAAACTGCAGATTGGGTGATAAAATAACGTCAGAAAAGCATGGATTCGACAGAGCTTGATTACAGTTTGAGCAGAGAGGAAGTGTTATTTTCAATGAAATCTACGGGAATTGTACGCAGAATCGATGACACCGGTCGTTTGGTTCTCCCGATTGAGATTCGAAAGGTTCTGCAATTAAATACGCGTGATTCTGTGGAGATTTTCACTGAGGATGATAAGATTATTTTGAAAAAATTCGCGGTTTCCTGTGTGTTCTGCGGAAAAAGCGGTGAGGTTGTTCGTTACCGCGACAAGTTGATTTGCAAGGATTGTTGCGAAGTGCTCAAACGCGAGCTGTGAGCGATTCGTATCTGTATTTTGTTCGTTTCATTTCATTTTCATATTCCTTTATTGACCGATGCCCCGGTGAAAACCACCGGGGCATCGGTCATGCTTGAAAGTATTACGCCGCGGCATATCACCCGAATTGTCCCAACGGCGGCATGCACAAATGCAATTTTTTGAGGGGAGAACAGGATGGATATGATGACAGGATGGTATATACTGATCGGATATGCTGTGCTGGTCAACACGGTGTCCTTTGGCGTGACGGGCTGGGACAAATACAAGGCGCGGCGCGAAATGTGGCGCACGCCCGAGCGCGTGATGATTTTGCTTTCGCTGTTTGGCGGGGGAATCGGGGTGCTTGCGGCGTTTTATCTGTTTCGCCATAAAATCAGGGATATTCCGTTGCAGTTTTCTGTTTGGCTTATCACCGTTGCTTATGCGGCGCTTGCCGTGTGCCGTGTGGCTGCTTTTTTTCTGAACGGGCTCGGGCGATAAGGTTGTCCACGGCATTAGACTCTGAATTTCGGAGCGCTGCAAATCACACAGAAGCAAAAAAGCCCTGCAAAAGTGTGTAGTTTCACTTCTGCAGGGCTTCTTTTTGTCAGGAGGTGGGCCGTGCGTGTTGCGATTTGCTCAAGCACAAGCAGCCGCCCGTAAAACATAGTGTCCTTATCTCTGCACGCGCCCGGAGCCGTCTCCGCCCGCCAGCTTTTCCACCTCGGCAACGCTGACGCGGTTGTAGTCTCCTTCGATCGAATGCTTGAGCGCCGATGCCGCAACGGCGAATTCGATTGCCTCCTGGGTCGGTTTGCCGCTCAACAAAGCGTAAATGAGCCCGCCGCCGAAGGAATCGCCGCCGCCGACGCGGTCGACAATATGGAGATGATAGGATTTGGAATAGCAATAGTTTTCGCCGTCGTAGAGCATGCCGGCCCAGTCATTGTCGCTTGCGGAAATGGAGGAGCGCAGCGTAATGGCGACCTTTTCAAATCCAAAGCGGTCAGCCAGCTGCTTTGCGACAGACTGATAGCCTGCGTGGTTGAGTTTTCCGCCGTAGATGTCGGTGTTTTCAGCCTCAATGCCGAACACGTCTTTTGCGTCCTCTTCATTGGAAATACAGACATCGACATACTGACAAAGATCGGTCATCGCCGCACGCGCCTGATCGCGCGTCCACAGCTTGCCGCGATAGTTCAGATCGCAGGAGATTTTCACGCCGTGCTTTTTTGCAGCGATGCACGCCTCTCGGCAGATCTGCACCAAATTCTCTCCCAGTGCGGGAGTGATCCCGGTGAAATGGAACCAATCCGCACCTTCAAAAATGCTGTCCCAGTCAAAATCTGTGGGCTGTGCCTCTTGAATGGCGGAGTGTGCGCGGTCATATATACACACGCTTCCGCGCTGGGACGCGCCTTTTTCCAAAAAATAGATGCCGACGCGGTTGCCGCCGCGAACGATTTTTGATGTATCAACGCCGAAATAGCGCAGGGAGTTGATAGCAGCCTGACCGATGGCATGCGTGGGCAGCTTGGTGACATAAACGCTTTCCAGACCGTAATTGGCCAGCGAAACTGCCACGTTTGCCTCACCGCCGCCGAAGGTTGCCTGCATCTGATCGTTCTGGAAAAAGCGATCGTATCCGTTGGGCGCCAAACGCAGCATGATCTCGCCGAAAGTTACTACTTTTTTCATGGGAATAGCCCTCCGTGTTTCGTGTTTTTTGATTTTCAGAGAATAGGTGTCGGTTGACTTTATTGAAGTTTTTCGAGTGCTTCCTTGACAAAGAAGCTGCCGCCGACGGCTGCAACCTTATCAAACGCCAGAAATTCGTCAAGATTGCTTCGATCCACGCCGCCGGTGGGGATGAACTTCACCTGCGGGAACGGCGCCGAAAGCGCTTTGAGCGCTTTGAGCCCGCCGTAAATATTTGCGGGGAAGAATTTGACGGTGGTGATGCCGAGCTCCAACGCCTGCATGATCTCGGTCGGCGTGACGCAGCCGGGATAATAGGGGATGTCCTTTGCTTTGCAGATCTGTGCGACCGCGACGGACAGACCAGGCGAGACGATAAACTGCGCGCCTGCAGCCAAGGCGGCGGTGCACTGCTCTGCGTTGATGACCGTGCCGGCGCCGATGTTCATGTCGGGATATTCGCGGCAGGCATATGCGATTGCCTCAGCGGCACATGCGGTGCGGAAAGTGATCTCGGCGCAGTGAATGCCGTTTGCGCGCAGGGCGGAGAGAATGCGGTCGGTCTCACAGAGTTCTTTGATAACTACAACAGGGATACATTTTTCCATGATAGGATGTCCTTTCTGCTTGTCAGCTTCGTTGAAGTGTTTACACACCGGAATAAGCGGAGAAGCCGCCGTCGATCGGCAGCACAACGCCGGTAATGAAGCTTGCGGCCTTCTCATTGATCAAAAAGAGCAGTGCGCCCTCCAACTCTTCCGTTTCGCCGAAGCGTCCCATCGGTGTCGCGGCGAGAATTTTGCCGGTGCGCGCGGTGGGGGTGCCGTCCTCGTTCCACAGCAGCTTTGCGTTTTGCTTGGTGGAGAAGAAGCCCGGCGCAAGCGCGTTGACGCGGATGCCCACATGGGAGAAATGCACGGCGAGCCACTGCGTGAAGTTGGAAATTGCGGCTTTTGCGCCGGAATATGCAGGGATTTTGGTCAGGGGCGTGTATGCGTTCATGGAGGAAATGTTCAGAATGCTGCACCCCTCTCTGCCGATCATCTGTTTTGCAAAGGCCTGGGTAGGAATCAGCGTGCCGAGAAAATTGAGATTGAAGACGAATCCGACGCCCTCATCGTCCAGATCGAAAAAGCTCTTGGTATCCGCGTCAATGTCTCCGATTTCAAAATACTCTTTGTCTGTGGTGGCGCGAGGATTGTTGCCGCCTGCGCCGTTGATCAGGATATCGCAGGGACCCAGATCCTTTTCCACCTGCTGTGCGACTGCGGTGCAGATTTCCCGGTTGAGCACGTTGCACGCATATGCCCGCGCTGTGCCCCCTTCCTGCACGATTTCCGCAGCAAAGGCGGCGGCTGCCTCTTCATTGAGATCAAGCAGCGCGACCTTCGCGCCGGCTCTTGCCAGAACCTTGGCGAAATGACTGCACAAGACGCCGCCGGCGCCGGTGACGACGGCAACCTTTCCGTGCAGATCGGTATTGAGTACGTTCTGTTTCATGGCAAATCTCCTTTTTGCTCAAGTATTGTTTCGATACGTTTTTTAT
>DBGFNI010000128.1:0-4853 GCA_048527645.1 Eubacteriales bacterium
AAAAAATACCGCCATTTCGTCGAACGAGGTCGAAAAAATGTTACAAGAACGGCTCCGCACATTACGAAAAGAAGCAAAACTGAGTCAGCGCACCCTGGCAGCAAAGGTCGGCATGAGCCAGCAGGCCCTCGCAAAGTATGAAGCCGGCGATGCCACGCCGAACCCGGAGCGCCTGCGACAGCTGGCGCAGGTGCTGCATGTTTCCGTGGACTATCTGCTGGGCGGAGAGCAGCGCGAAATAGGTTCCCCAACCGTACCCGTTTTGGGTCAGGTCGCAGCAGGCGTCCCCATTGAAGCCATCGAGGATATCGAGGGGGAGGTTCCCCTGTCAGAGGACATGACCGACGGCAACTATTTTGCACTGCGCATTCATGGGCATAGCATGGAGCCGCGCATGCGGGAAGGCGATATTGTGATCGTGCGCCAACAGCCCGATATTGAAAACGGTCAGGTCGCAGTCGTGATGGTCGGCAATGAAAGCGCAACCTGCAAGAAAATTTTGTTGAGTAAAGACGGCATCACGCTGATCAGCACCAACCCCGCGTATGATCCCATGTTTTTCTCCGGGTCAGAGGTCGAACAGCTTCCCGTCCGTATCCTCGGGAGAGTCGTCGAGCTGCGTGCAAAATACTGACGCACACCCCGCCGCCCGGACAGGCTCATTTGTCCCGCAATCACAACGGAGGAATTATATAATGTCACAAATGCAGTTGCCACAGCCAAAGCAAGTCTATCAGGAGCGCGCGCTCCGCGCCTTCACCGACGGCAGAAACTGCGCGCAGGCGGTTTTAGAAGCCTTTTGCGAAGAGTGTCGCATCACAAAGGAGCAGGCGTCCGCGATCGCCCTCGGCTTCGGCGGCGGCATGGGAAGAATGCGCGAAGTCTGCGGAACCGTCACCGGCGGCATTCTTGTGCTCAATCTGTATTACAGTTCACAGTCGGAATCGCCGGAGATGAAAAAACAGCAATATGCACGCGTGCAGCAGTTGATGAAAGCCTTTGCCGCGCAAAACGGCAGTTATATCTGCGCCACGCTGCTCGGCTTGCCGGGCGCACAGCCGCCCACGCCCGCGCCGCGGACAGACGCTTATTATCAGAAGCGTCCCTGCGCCCAGCTCTGCGCCGATGCCGCCGGCATCGTCTATGACATCATCATGGGCGCGTCCCCCGCAGTATAAAGAATTCCCGCCAAACAGAATGCGCTGGCACCCGCGTTGCATCACCAAGCGCCGCACCTCTGCGGCCCCGCCGTCACCGCTGCCGTATCAGAGCAGCATCACAGGTCCCCCGCACATGCAGAAAAATGCCCCCTTACCCAGTCGCTATTCCGCCGATATGCACGGCATCCCCATAGGCGAACCCGTGCCGTTCCGGCAGAAGATCACGCCCCGCCTCGCGCCTTTTCCCGGCACGCCCGCACCGCACACCGTTTGCAGGGCATTCCCGCAGTGCCATCCGCCGTGTTCCGACGGCGTCTTTCTGCCCCGGTTGTCTGCTCCTTCCATCTCGTTTTTTTCCTGTGAAATCATCGAAAAATGAAAAAAAGACTTGACAAAACACCGTCCCTGTGCTATAATTCCATGTGCTGATGGATCAGCGCACTTCTTTTCTGGGTGTGGCGCAGTTGGTAGCGCGCTACCTTGGGGTGGTAGAGGCCGTGGGTTCAAGTCCCGTCACTCAGACCATAACTGGACACCAGTTTTGATACAATGAGTATCGAAGCGGGTGTCCAGTTTCTTTTTGCAAAAGCCTCTGTTTACAAGGATTTTCCTATACCATTTAACGAAAGCAGGCTCTACGGTGAATCTCAAATGGTCGCCGTAGAGCCTGTTTGCGATTTTGTGTATGAACCTATTAATGAAAGGTCTGGAGGATGTGCATAGCCATAAAAGGAATAATTAAGAAGTGCAACGGAGATGCCACCGCAAATTGGTTACTCAAATTTTATTTACGCCTTTTTGTTTCATCCCTTTCAGCTTTCCATGCTTCGTACTTTTTGACGTTTTCTGGGTCAGAATAGAATTTACGACAAGCCTCTAATGTAGCCCTGGCTAATTGCTCTTTCCGCCATTCGGACAAAGAGATATTTTCCAGGTTGTATGCCTCTTGCGAGGTGGTTGTGCTATTTTTATCCCAATGAACAATAACCATTGGAACTCCGGCGTCGATATCGTCCTTTGTTTTATCATCCATGAAAGTTTCTCCTTCTGTACAAAGTCACTCTCCTGCGATGGCATCATATGCCGTCAATGGTTAGCGTCAGCGCCTGCTTGGATGCCTCACCGGGAATGGTTGATTCTTTCGGTGGCATCTCAGTCGATTCCTCACTTTCTGATCCCGGCAAAACGCCGCTTTCTACGGAAATCGATGGCGGCGTATCCGGCTGATTGATCTGTTCTGTGCATCCGCTCAAACAAATTCCGGTCAACAAAAGACAGCAGAACAGAATCCGTTTCATATCAAGGATTCCTCAAAGAAACTTCTCAGTTTTTCAAAGGGGATTGCCGCCAGGTTGTCATAGAGGTCAACATGGTTTGCCCCCGGAATGATCATCAACTCCTTGTTATCTCCGGTCAGCTTTTCATAAGCACCCTCACTGAAATAGCGGGAATGCGCCTTTTCCCCATGCACCAGCAGAACAGCAGAGCGAATCTCACCGGCATACTGCAAAATCGGCATATTCATAAAGGACAGCGAGGAAGTCACATTCCAGCCTCCATTGGAATTGAGAGAGCGGGGATGGTAGCCACGCTGGGTTTTATAATAACCGTAGTAGTCCTTCACAAACTGCGGGGCATCCTCCGGCAACGGATCGACTACACCGCCCGCCAGGGTATAGGTGCCGTTTTTGTAGTCGGCAGTGCGCTGGGCATTCATGGCCTGTTTCTTTGCGTAACGGGCATCGGCGGTATTTTCGCTGTCAAAATATCCATTGGCGTTCACACGAGTCATGTCGTACATGGTCATGGCGGCGGTTGCCTTGATACGGGTGTCCATGGCAGCGGCATTGATCGCCATGCCGCCCCAGCCGCAGATGCCGATGATGCCGATGCGCTCAGGGTCCACATTCTCCTGCACGGAGAGGAAATCCACCGCCGCGCAGAAATCCTCGGTGTTGATGTCTGGCGAGGCAACATACCGGGGCGTGCCGCCGCTCTCGCCGGTGTAGGACGGGTCAAAGGCCAAGGTCAGAAAGCCCAACTCTGCCATTTTCTGCGCATACAGGCCGGAGGACTGCTCCTTCACCGCGCCAAAGGGACCGCTGACGGCGATGGCGGGCAACTTGATCTCTGCGCCTTTCGGCGTGTACAGATCCGCTGCCAGCGTAATGCCGTAGCGGTTATGGAAGGTCACTTTTCGATGATCGACCTTTTCGCTTTTGGGAAACACCTTGTCCCATTCCTGTGTCAAATTCAGCTTCTCCATCATTCAAACCTCCTCGGTTGTCGCTTTTGCGTATTCTGCGTCGTTTACGGCCTCCAGCCACTCATTGGTGGTCTCCGTGCCCGGAACCTCCACCGTCAGATGGGAGAACCAGCTATCCGGCGCCGCGCCGTGCCAGTGCTTCACACCCACCGGGATATTCACCACATCCCCCGGATGAAGCTCCTGCGCAGGCTTTCCGGCTTCCTGATAAAACCCACGGCCTGCCACGCAGATCAGAATCTGCCCGCCGCCGCTTTGCGCATGATGGATATGCCAGTTGTTGCGGCACCCCGGCTCGAAGGTCACATTGTAAATACCCACCTGTGCCGTGGAGACCGGCGCAAGGTAACTCTGCCCAATGAAATACTTTGCAAAGGCATCGTTAGGCACACCGATGGGGAAAATCATCCGGCTTTCGTGTGCGGCCTTCGCATCATCGGCAACATCGTCCTCCGCCCACACTTCTTTTGCCATGCGGAACGCCGCCCATGCTTTGGGCCATCCGGCATAAAACGCCGCATGGGTCAGGATCTCCGCGATCTCCGCTTTGGTCACACCGTTGTTCTTTGCGGACTGCAGGTGATACTGAAAAGAGGAATCCGTCAGTCCCTGGGCCATTAGAGCAACCACTGTTACGATACTGCGATCCCGAAGGGAAAGCTTGTCCTCCCGGCTCCAAACCTGACCGAACAGCACATCGTCATTCAATTCCGCGAACTTGGAGGCAAATTCACCCAAGGCGTCTCTGCCTGCCGTTTGTTTTACTGCCATGATTCAAATCTCCTTTCCCATCTGATGTGCTTTTTCCAATGCAGGGTGTCCGGTAATTTCGCCCACATCGGTTACACCGCCGGCAAATACGGTTCCCGCCAATTCACAGCGGTCAAAGCAGTCCACCCAGCCCTGCACAGCCTTTTCGCTGCCCGCCACGGTTTCCTGCCCGTCCTCTGCCGCCGTCACCAGCAGGTAGGCCTTCGTGAAGGAATAGTCTGTGCCGAATAGCGGATTGGAACGATCCAGCATGGTCTTGAGCTGACCGCTGACGCTGTAATAGTAGACCGGCGTTGCAAACACCAGCACATCGGCATCGTGCATCTTGGCCGCGATTTCCACCGCGTCATCCTTGATAACACAGTGCCCCAGCTTCTGACAGGCAAGACAGCCCTTGCAGAAGCCGTACTGCTTTTCCCGCAGATACACAGTCTCCACCTGATTGCCCGCTTCCTGCGCGCCCTTGGCAAAAGCCGCCGCCAGCGCCTCTGAATTGCCGCCCTTGCGAGGGCTGGAAGAAAGAATCACTACCTTTTTATTCATGTAAAACACCCCTTGCGTTTTGTTTTCGTTTGTGCTATCCTAATTGTAGCACCTAAACCTGACTTCAGGTCAAGATATTTTTCTAAAAATATTGGAGGATTTTTTATGTATTC
>DBGFNI010000129.1:0-6182 GCA_048527645.1 Eubacteriales bacterium
AAAACAAGCGTTTTTTCGGGGATTTCAGTTAAATTTTGCATTTCTAAACAGAATATATTAATTATTTTTGCCGGAATCAATCAAAAGCAGTCAATTCTTCGTAGACGCTTTCCTCGCGCACAAGCTGCTGCTGATCGATCTTTTCCCGCAGGATCAGCTCCAGCGCCGCGGTCTGATATTCCTCCTTGAGCGAAGCAAAATCCATTTGATAATCATAGCCTGTTTTGTCGCAACGCTCTGCAACCAGGTAACCGAAAACCGTTTTTATAACCTCGCTGCTGCCGCCGATCGGGAGCGCGAAGCACGCGTCCTCATACATGGGCGCGGCGGAAAAGTAACCGCGGCAGAACAGTTCTCCCTCCGCGGGTGAATTGATGTCATCGGAATATTCATCGCGCAGCGTAACGAAATCCTCTCCCGCGGCAAGCCGCGCTGCAACCTCCTGCGCCCGTTTGAACGTTTGCGCGCCGTCGGCGTCCGCGCCGGGAATGAGCAGAATATGCCGACAAAGAATAAACGCATCCGACTGAAGAATCGACAGCACCTTGCTGTCATCGTCGGCAATCTCTCCGCTTGCAATATATGCCTTCAACAGCTTCTCTTCCAGTTTTTCCAGCTTCGCGAGCCGTTGATACAGGTTCATGTCCATTCCGTTGCTCTCCAGCGCGCTCTCAAAGGCGCTCTGACCCCCGTAGTAAGAAATTTCCTGCTCCAGCTCCGCTGTGATTTGCGATATCTCCGCGTCACTCAGCGTGACGCCGAGGGACTGTGCCAGCGCATCGAGTGCCGCGTTGCGCTGAACATAATACAGCGCAGTGTGCGCCAGAATCTCTTTCATCTCCGGATTGACAGTCCAATAATCGCTTGTTCCTTTATCATAGTTATTCTTTGCCCGATTGAAATAGTACAGAAACTCGCGTTCTCCCACGGCAGTGCCGTCGATCGTGACAACTGTCCGCTCCTTCTCTGCCGGCGCTTTTTCTTCCGTTGCGGATGTCTGCTCTGTTGTGCTGCCGTCGGTTTGCGCTTCCTTGTCCTCGCCGCGCTGATCGCCGCAGCCGCTCCCTGCAAGCAATATCGCGCCCGCCAGCAAACCGGCAAGCAAGGATTGTATCTTATGACGTATTTGCATGGTCATGATCCTCCGAAATCTAGTCTCATACCGACAGTTTAACAGGATTATATGTCTGATATGTGATATTTTTTTGAAATTTCAAAGACAGTCCTGCGCATATGATTGACATTTCCACTGCGCATGGGGTATAATGAAAGAAACATGCCCCTGCCGCAGCAGAGGCATGTATCCGAAGATGCTTCGGGTATTATTCCGATCGCATACGATCTATGCACAAGCGCGCGGCCGCGGACGTCAATCATCGGATGCCGTTCTTTTTTCTTCCCTTCCGTGACCGGCGCGCTGAATATTTGAATCAGGTTGCTTCCCTCAGTTTCAGCATATGACCGCCGCGCCTGTTTCGACACAATTCGTACAACATATCAACGAAAGGTCCCGTGCCATGTCAATCATCATCTCCCCTTCTATTCTTGCCGCTGACCTCAGCCGCCTGGGCGAGGAAATCAACACCGTTGCCGCTGCCGGCGCGGAATATCTTCATATTGATGTCATGGACGGCAATTTTGTGCCGAATATTTCTTTCGGTCAGCCGCTGATCTCATCCTTGCGCCCGAAAACCGGCATATGCTTCGATGTGCACCTGATGATTCGCGAACCGCAGCGATATTTGGAAGATTTCAAGCGTTGCGGCGCTGATCTGCTGACCGTGCATCTGGAAAGCACGCAAGACCCCGCCGCGGCACTGCAGCAAATCAGACGTCTGGGCATGAAGGCAGGGCTGTCGATTAAGCCAACCACTGATCCGCAATGCGTCGAATCGCTTCTGCCGCTGTGCGATATGGTTTTGGTGATGACCGTTGAGCCGGGCTTTGGCGCGCAGCGTCTGATCCCGCATACGCTGGATTCCGTTGAAAGTATTTACAAGATGATACAACGGCAAAAGCGAAAGATTGATCTTGAGGTTGACGGCGGCATTAATCCCGAAAACATCCATCTTGCCGCGCAGCGCGGCGCAAATGTTTTTGTGGCAGGCTCCGCCGTATTCGGCGCCGCCGACAAAGCGGAAACGATTCGCTTGCTGCGTGCGCGCGCACAAAATGCTTATCCGAACGAAACGGCAGGTGAAGCGTAATGAAAAAAGCAAATAAAGAAGATGTCACCACGCAAGAGCCGGTATCCGCACACACCGCAAACGCCGAAGCGCCGCGCGTTTTTGTGCGCTATCTGCGCACAGTGTGCGTCGTTTTCACAGTGCTGACCGGCTTGTTTTTTGTCCTGTATGTTTGCTTTTCTCAAACGCAGCATCCCTTTCTTGAATCCTTCTCCTTCCGTGCGGTCGCCGGTCTGCTGATTGCCGCCTGTCTGCTTGCTTTCCTGTTCTGCCTGCCATCCCTCATTCGAAAAAGCAAACCGAAAAAAAGAAAACCGGCATTTTTCCGGTTTTTAGAGGCTGTTTGTGCGGTCAGCGCCGTTCTGATTCTCTTTTTTGCACTGCTCGGCTTTTTCTATCTGGATTACGCCGAGGTCAACCAACTGAATGTTACGCAGGAAATCACCAATATTTATCTGATCGGCGTCTGTGCAAAGCTGTATCTTGCCATTCTGTTCTTTTCTCTTGCGGAATGTGTCATCGGTCTGGTGTTCCGCGCCGTGCTGCTTCACCCCTTTGTCAAGCTGCTGATCCACTTTATCGGCACGGCGACAGCAGGCGCGCTGATCGAAATGTTTTGGTGCAAGGGCATAGGCTCGGCCGAAATTTGGGGCTACACTGCGCTGATCTACGGTATGCTCTATACCATCGGCGGCGCCGCCTATCTGCTGTGGGAAAAGCTCCACAACGAGAAAAAGGAGCAGGAGGAATATCGCACCCTGTACCGATAACAGCCCTTTGCTTCAAATACAGTACAAATTCAAATCCCACGCCGGCACATACGGAAAACGCCTGATATAGAGGCGGTAGGTCGGATCAATTTCGCGGATCAGCCGCGGCAGTTCAATCAGATCCTCCGTGCGGTGGTAAAGCGAAACCAAAAGTGCCGGATGATGCTGCCGAATCGTTTGCGCGCTGCCGCGCAGCGCTTTCGCTTCACTGCCCTCCACATCGTATTTGATATAGTCCACACATGCCCCTGCAAGCAGCGTATCCAGACATGCTGTTTGCACGGGGCGTTTTTTTGTATTTTTTCCGAGTAAAAAAGCCGCCTCTTCTGCCGTCGCACTGCGGCTGCCATCAGCAGAAAAGTTCCAAGCGCCGTCCGTGTCCCACGCGGCTGCCTGTGAAAGCGAGAATTCCACCTGCGGCACCCCGGCGCAGAAATTTTCGAGCTTTTTGAAATTACGCGGGTCAGGCTCCATTGCAACCGCGCGCTTCAGCTGCGGCGATTTTTTCAACTGACGGCGCACCGTGTCGCCGTTATACGCGCCCAAATCCGCATAAGAGGTAAATCTCTGCGGACAAAGCAGCGCATCCTCCTCCTCGTCTGTGCACTGTGCCATTTGTAAATATCGCAGCCGACCGGATAACTTGTAGGAGACGACATTTTCAAATATTTCGCGGGACCGCGTATCTTCGAGCATCTGATATGTTTCTTCCAGCTCCGCACGGTGGCGCGCAAAATAAGCGCTGTCAAACAGCTCGCCGCCGCACACAGGCACATCAGGCACAACCAAATCAAAATCCCGATCCAGCTGATCAAACCGTTCCAGCAATTCCGGCAGCGCCGATGCAAAGGAAAGAACAATCACAAATTCATCGTATTTTTCCCGCACCTCCGAAAAGGACAGCACGCGCTTGCCGTGAAAGCTGTGACCGCGCACAAAGCCGTCGCTGGCAAAAAAATCCGCCGGGCAGAGGCCGAAACGCTCCATGACCGAAATGATTTTATCCGCGCCGTTTCCCATGCCGTACAGCACGATCGGCTTTTTACAGTTTTGTAAATACTGCCAAACATCAAGACCGGAATACAACGCCATCATCTCCCATCACAAGTCAAAACCGAAAAACAAGCGCCAAAGCAACAAATTCACCTTGAAAAAAGCAAGTCGCACAGACTTGCTTTTTGTAAAACAGCATGAAATAAGATGCCTTTGCAAAATTCTGATTTAGACTTGAACTGCATATTGATAGTTGATTATATCATAAAAGCAAGGCGAAGCCTTGTAAGGTGCGACAGCACCAATTAAAATGCAACGCATTTTAACTTTTAGTCATTCAATGTTCTCCGAAATAGTTTAAATCTTTGATTTAGTAACTATTTCGTGAGGTTATTATATCATATTCCCATAGAAAAAGCAAGGAAAAGAAAAAACGCCCGGCACTCCGGCATTCTGATTTGTAAAAGATCATCTGTTAAGAGCCGTGCAGTTAAGGACAGTACGGTAATACAAAAATAACACAAAAAACGCCGACACGAGAGTGTCGGCGTTTTTTGTGCTTAAATCATTTACTTGTTGCCTTTGGCTCTGTTGTGTGTCTTGCAGAGCATTTGACAGTTGTTTATGTCGGTAGCTCCGCCCTTGCTCCACGCGGTTACGTGATCGGCGTCCATTTCGGTTATTTTCCAAATACGGTTTTTATTGTTATCGTTACCCATAGCACACAAAGGGCAGTTTGAAATATTTTCAGCCTTTGCCTTGTTGGTCTGTTGAGTGTAAACCGTTTTTTTGGTCGGCTCGTCAAATACGCGGATATTTAAGAGCTTGTTATCGGTGCAACCGCCGAGGATATATTCATAAACGCCCTTTTTGTCCTTAACGTAAAAGTCGGCGTATAGTTCGCGCAATTTAGCCGAAACCTCGTCGGGTGCATAGGCGTTATGGTGGTAACGCTCGTAAAACTCACCCCACGGCAGACCTTTCATTTCGCTTTCAACGTCTATAAACACGCTTGAAACCCAATCAATAACGCTTGTGAAATATGCCTTAAGTTCGGTGATGTTGTTGTCGTAACGGTGGCGGCTCATATAGTCGTCAATGTTGCCTTTGCTCACCCATTCAAGCGCGGTCCTCAAGTAGTCCTGACGGATAACGTTTCCCGAAACATAGGCACTCCACTTTTGAATGTTGGCGTTTTGGCTGTTTGAAAATTCCTCTTTTGCCTTTGTTACAAACGGTCCTGAATGGATCGCGTTTGATAGCTCTTGTTCGTTAAGAGGCACACCTGCGATATTTATGGTCTTAAACCATTCCTTAATTTCGCTTTCCGTTCCCTCGCAGATATAGATTGTCAGTTTTGTTTGCATAATCTTGTCCTGAAGGTCGGTTGGCAGACCCACAAAATAGCGCGGTATGTCGTTATCGTCTTTGATTGCAAACTTGCCTGTAACATAACGCCCAAAGCTCGTTATACGCTGTTGACCGTCAAGCACCTCATATTTGTCCTCTGCGACTTTGGTAAAATAGATCAGTCCCAAAGGGTAGCCTTTCAAGATTGAATCAATAACTGCAACGTCGCGTTTGCCGTCGGCGTAAATATAATTTCGCTGATATTCGGGCTGTATTGTCAATTTGCCTGAAAGTCCAAAAAGTCCCTTTCCCTCATACTCGTTATATACAAAACCTTTGCAAATGTCTGCGACCGTTATGTCTGTTTTTAGTGTGGTAATCATTCATGCACCCTCTTTTTTATTACGATTCTTGCATATTTCGGTTTTCCGTTGACCTTTGTTAAATACTTTCCCTGCGTTTCAGGAGTGGGTCCTGTCAACATACTATAACGTCCAATTCCGTCAATTATTTCAAATTGATCGGGATTAAATTTATCCAAAAATGTAATCGGGACACCCATTAAACCCTCATAATCAGAGGGGATAGCATCAGTAAAAGGAACGTCTATAGCATCGTAGTAATCATATTTTTCATAACCAACGTCTCTAATTTCCTTATGTTTGCTATACTTTATGTTATCTTTCATAGTCATAAGGCTTAACGGTTGATGTCTTCTTCCGTGTTCCAAGTTGGTCAGCCACAAACAGTTGTTAGTCGCAACTATTCTCTGCCCATTTTCATCAATCCTTGCTTCTGAGCCATATAGCTCGTAACCCTCTGGAACGATAAATCCTGAAATCCACCGACCCATACCATTACCAAGCCAAGCCTTGTTTTCTTT
>DBGFNI010000130.1:0-4605 GCA_048527645.1 Eubacteriales bacterium
GCAGAAATCAAAATGCAAATGCAAGAGCAAATGGCAAACGATGAAAATATCTCATATTGGATAAATAATAGTGGGATAGGCGAAGAATTTGCAACTGTCAGTGCAGACCATAATTTCTATTGGAATGAAAACGGCGATTTAGTAATTGTCTTTGATGAATACGAGGTTGGTCCCGGCTCAATGGGAACTCCCGAATTTGTTATAGATAGAGATGTCATTAAGGATATTTTAAAATCGGAGTTTAAAGACATTATTTTATAATGCGGAGGTTATTTCTTTTACAAAATCTATTGAAAAAACGACAATTAGCGTGTATCATATCATTGTTGGCGTGACAACACGATGACAACAAAAATCTTGATAGTCCGTATTTTGCGGACAATCTGAACACTCCCGATAATGTGTGCAAAAATACCCATATAAAATTGTTTAAGTTACAGTTTTCGGGAGCGAGTGGGAATGATTTGACAGGTACGGTTGTGTGATTCAAAAGAGGTACTATGTTCTGAAATATCGAAAAGGCAATGCTGGTTTTTTCAGCATTGCCTTTTTTGATTGATGTTGTCTTTTTCAGATAGAGGCGGCTTTTTTTAGGGAGTATTCTGCTTTTCGTCGGTGCGGCGGTTTTTTCGATGCAAGAGGTGCTATATCGGGTGATTACGGGATTTGTGCCGAGGCGTTTGGGCGCGATATTTTGCAGGGGGTTCATTCCTTGGTGTAGGACAATTGTGCCGGCCGCCGGGGAGCAGTATTTCGGTTGCTTTGTTATTCTCCCAAGAGCGGCGGGACGAGGGACGGGATTTGCGCGAAATCGGCGATGAGGGAATACGGCTTTTTGTCGGGATCGTCGCGGAAGAGCGGGACAAGCGTGATGTTTTTCCGATTCGCAAGTGTGGCGATATTGGGGAGATTTGCGGAGAGGGCATCGTTGGTGGCAAGTGCGATCAGAACCGGGCGGTTGGAGCGCAGCTGTGCTTTTGCCGCCATGGTGACGGGGGTGTCGGTGATGCCGTGCGCCATTTTCGCAAGAGTATTGCCGGTGCAGGGGGATATGATCAACAGATCAAGCGGTATTTTCGGTCCGAAGGGCTCCGCCTGCGCGACGGTATGAATGACCGGGCGGCGGCATACCTCCTCCACGGCTTCAATCAGTTCCCGCGCCGTACCGAAGCGCGTATCCGTGGTATAGGCTGCTTCGCTCATGATCGGCTGAACCTCATAACTTTTGCACAGCTCGCGCAGCACAGCGAGGCTTTTTTGATGGGTACAGAAAGACCCGCAGAATGCATATCCGATCATTGCTGTCCGCCTCCTTCAAATGATTCTGTCAAAATGCGCATGACACTGTTTTTGATGATACATCCCGCCGTTCCGGGCGCTGTCTTGCCCGGGAGGGACAATGCCCAAAACAGCTGATTGCCGTGTTCTTTGGCGCTTTGTGCATCGATGCCGCGGACAGACGCCAGATCAATCAAAACCGTATCACGGGAAAGCTGTTGCAGCTGCTCTGAACCGATGAGCATACTCGGAACAGTGTTGAACAGCAGCTGGCAGCGGCACAGTGCGCGCTCCAGCTCTCCAAGCGGAACCGGTGTGCAGTCCATTGCGTCAATCCACGCAAAATCGGTTTCCTTGCGTGCGACGACGCAGACATTTGCGCCCAGTGCGCGAAGCGTTTTGGCTAGCACTTTGCCGATTCTGCCGAAGCCGAGCACAGTACAGTTGGAGTTGTGCAGCGTATAAGGAAAATGCTTCATGGCGAGTTCGATTGCGCCTTCTGAAGTCGGAATGGCATTGGCAATCTGCAATTCTTCGCGCTCATAATAATCAATGATTGCAATATCATAATCTGCAGCGGTCTGTGCAACCGCTTCGCTGACTCTTCCACCCATAATCAGCGGCGTTTTTCCGCTTTCTTGAATCGCGGAAAACAGCCCGGTGAAAGGGATGCTTTCCGTGCTGAGCGGTGTGTGCAGGGTATAACCGTTGCGGCTGACGGGGAGCGGAAGCAATAAAGCGTCGCACCGGTTGATCAGCTCCTCAAGCGTTTGTGCCGGACGGCCGACCGTGATACAGCTTTCGGTTTTCCCGAGCGCGTAAGTATAGATCAAAAAGCCTTCGCGTTCCAACTCCCTTGCGGTGATGCATTGGCGCAGATCGCCGCCGACAACGCCGATCGCAAGATGCGACCAGGGGGAGTTGTCGCTTTGTTTGACGGAGGCGGCTTGCTCCGATTGTGTTTGCTGGATATTCGTCATATTGAAGTACCGGGCAGGGATTCCTTTCGTTTTCTCATTACATTTTATGCTTACAAGCGGATTGCGTGCAAAAAGAAAACCCCTTTTTATAAAAAAAGCGGCGCACCGTGCTTGCGGTGCGTCGCTGTGATTTGCCAAGACTGCCGAATATCGGAAGGAATTAAAACGCCCAGTTTCCGTTTTTGAAAATCGAAACGGTTTTTCCGTCGCGCGTGTGCGCGGTAATATTCAAATCCTCTGTGCCGATCATAAAATCCTCATGAATCATGGATTCGTTGATTCCTTTGGCATGCAGCTGCTCCTTGGTGTAGTTTTCATATCCGCGAATGGTATTGGTAAAGCCCTCGCCCAATGCCAGATGGCATGCGGCGTTTTCATCAAACAGCGTGTTGTAAAAGGTCAGACCGGAGTTGCGGATCGGGGAATCATAGGGAACCAGCGCACATTCGCCGAGATAGGAAGCGCCCTCGTCCATGCTGATCAGTTCACGCAGCAGTGCCTCGTTCTTTTCCGCTTTCACTTCGCTCACCTTGCCGTTTTTAAAGCGAACGGAAAAGTTTTCGATCAGCTCCCCGCGGTAAGACAGAGGCCGGGAAGAATACACAATTCCCTCAGCTTCTCCGCGCATCGGCGAGATGAAGACCTCCTCCGAAGGG
The DNA here is from genome assembly GCA_048527645.1 of Eubacteriales bacterium. GTDB lineage: Bacteria > Bacillota > Clostridia > Oscillospirales > CAG-272 > HGM12669. The sequence goes on from DBGFNI010000130.1 coordinate 2,915, forward strand.
ATGTTAGCATTGAAGGGAATACCGGAAAGCGTGGTTTCGCCGCCGCCCATAAAAATGCCGTCTTCGATCAGACCGACCGTGAGATCCGTACCGTTGGATGCGGTATAATGCAAAGACTTTATGCCAAGACTGTTCAGAAAAGCGCAGCGCGTCTCCAAATCGGCGTTATGCATCTGCCAAGCCTTGATCGGATCGTCGGTCGCACGGGAGGTGTACAGAATTGCCTCCCAGAGCTTTTCGACCGCTGCGCTTGCGCGCTCCTGCGGGAACATTTTTTTCGCCCATGCTTTGCCGGGAACAGCGGCGATGCACCACTGATATTTGTTATCCATCGCGTCCCGGAAGGGCTTGATAATCGGATACTTTGCCTGTGAGGCACGGCTGTATTTTTTCTGGTCGATTCCGTCCAGTCCGTCGGGATCCTCACTGAGCAGATAAATCATACAGGGTAAATTTGCTGCGCGCCACTCCAAACGCTTGATTTCCCATTCCTCCAGGGTGGAGAGGGTTTTGAGCGAGCGGTATTTTACATGCAGCTTGGTCAGCGGCTGATAATCAAAATCGACGGTGACTTTAGAAGCGCCCAGCTTATAGCACTCTTTGACAACATAGGAGACAAATTCCGGCTGATCTGTCTGGGCAATAATCATGACAGGCTGTCCCTTTTGCACATTGACGCCCATTTTTGCAATCAGCTCCGCATATTTCTTCAAAACTGTTTTTTTCATGGTAGAGATCCTTTCCTATGAGCAGCGGAGATAAAATGTATGTGCCCCGAGTGCGATTATCTTCCCGGATAGCGTACGCTTTTGATAACATACGGCTTTTGGCTTCATACGCTGCGCACCGTGTATATTGTACCACATTTTTCCAAAACTGCAAGCGTTTTGGGAAAAAGAAAATCGGAATATCAAGGATCCGAACGGTGTTTTTTGCTGAACAGGGAATAGGCGCCCGTGATGATCAGAAAAAGTCCGAACAGGATTCGCAGAATACCCGACGGGAGTGCATGGGCGATATAAGTGCCCGGGATCACACCACACAGTCCTGCCGGAATAAGCAGCAAAAGCAGCTTTCGTCTGCTGCGAAGCTGGCGCAAATGCAGTGGCAGTGCCGCAAGCGCAGCAAAAATGAAAAAGAGCAGATTTAATCCCTGTGTATCATGCTGCGCGAGCGACGAGGTGAAGGAGAGGTAAATCACAAGCAAGCCTCCGCCGCCCACGCCCATACCGGCCAAGACGCCGATCAGCAGAGAAGCAATAATATCCGTCACAGCCATGCACCCGCTTCCCGGTATACCATGCTGAACCCGGAGAGCATCAGCACGATTGCAAAAATTCGATTGAGCCATGCCAGACGGATTTTTTGGCAGAGATATGCGCCGACAAAGCCACCGATCAGTGCGCCGGGCAAAAAATGGGTCAGTTCGCGCGCGGGGAGCGTTCCGCGCCGGTAATACAGTGCCGCCGACACTAAGGAATACGCCAAAACGCAGACAACCGCCATGGAATAGGCCAGTCGCTGCGCATCGCCACCTGCACCGCCGTCTGTGCTTTTTGCCAGATAACGGCGCAAAAACAGCACGAGAATTACGCCGCCACCGGTACCCAACAGGCCGTTTAACAGGCCGGAAAAAAGCCCCGTTAAAAGCAAAAGGGCGAAAGCAGTGGGAAAAACAGTCTTATTGTGCA
>DBGFNI010000131.1:0-7830 GCA_048527645.1 Eubacteriales bacterium
CCGCCATGGCGGCAACGCTGTCGTCATCTCTCTTCCACAGAAAGGCAGCCAATATGACCAGAGATAAAATCAGTACCGCTGCTGAGATCAGTATTTCCCGGCGCGGTACCCTCCGTTTATTTTGCTTTTTCTGCACTGCCAGCCCCTCGTTTTCCGTTCAGTTTCTCATACATATATACTAACACAGCGCCCGAAAAAAGGCAAGGTGTTTTTGACGATTGGAAACATTTTTTTGCACAATTCTCCCTTTTTCGACATCTGGCGCACGGTTGACAAAAAAACGCCCGTGTTCTATAATAAAATTGGAAATCACCGTCCAAAAAAAATACCGACCGCCAAGCCAAAAGAGGAATCAAGCATGAAACAAATCTGCACGCCGATCGCCCTGCTGCGCCTTTGTCAGGACACGCTGTCGCTCCCGATCACCAACAACGATTTGCACCCGGCAGAGCTGCAGCGGGAACTCACGCAGGGCACCCTGTGGGGAGAGCGCACGTCAAAGAGCGTTTTGCTCTGGCGCCGACGGGAAAACTATGACCGGCTGCACTACATGCTCGCAGAGCCTGTCCTCACTGCCGCGCTTCCCGCTCGCGTGGGAACCGAGCATTATTTCTTGCCGCAGCAAGAAGCGGAACCGCCGTCCTTTCTGTTGCAGAATGGCTTTCAGTCCCAATTTTTCCGGCAGCGCATGGTACATGTCCCCACCGTACCGACGCCCGCACCGACAGACGCCGTGCGTCCCGCAAGGCAGAGTGAGCTGGATCGGGTCATGCAGCTGCTCCGTTCCGGCTTTGATCCTATTACCGGCTGGCTGCCGACCGCGCCGATTCTTTCGCAGGATATCGCCTGCGGCAACGTTCTGTGTCTGGCGCAAAAATCGGAGGTTGTCGGCGCGGTACATTTTTACACCACCGAAGAATCCTGCGACATTCGCCATGTCGTGATCGACCCGTCCTGCCGCGGCAAAGGACTGGGCACCGCGCTCATCCGCGGCTTTTTGGCAGCGCCGGATGTGCGGGGAAAGCAGGTTCGCGTCTGGGCGCGCACAGACAGTCCCGCCGCGCTGGGATTATACCGAGCATGCGGCTTTGCGCCGGACGGCTATCGCTCCGCAGTCATGCTGCGCGGTTTTTTCTGAAACCCGTGCTGCCGTGTTTTCCCCCCGGCACGCACTCACATGCCGCTTTGCTGTCACCCCGTACAAAAAGCACTCCCCGCAAGCAGTGATTTTCTCGCTGCCCGCGGGGAGTTTCTGTTTGTTTTTCTGTCAAAGCCCAAAACCGTCGTGCGCCGATGCATATGCGCCGTTGCCGTTTCGGAAAGAAATCAGGTTTGCGCTTTCGGCGGCGGGAGGCGCTTTTTGCCGTCCGCGCGGCGGTCTGCCAGCGCGCACACCTTGCGATAGGCGGGGCTGATGCTCTTCAGACGGTCGTACAAATCGTCGGAAAGCACCGTTGCCTGTGCGTTGTCCAACAGCGCCTTCATGGAAGCACAGGTATAATAGCTGTCCAGAAAAGCATACCGCAAACTCAGCACAAGAACAATGCCCAACAGCACGGCAAGATAGGTATACTTTGACAAGCCGATCAAAACAAAAAGCTTGGTCAGGCCAAATGCCGCCAGCGCTGCGCCCACCAAAGTCGAGGCAATCATGGCAAACGCCTGCTCGCCTGCCTTGTCGGTCAGTCTGCGCCAGTTGTATGCATAAACCGCGACAGCCTCCCGCATGGCGGCAAACACATTCAGATCACGGCACCAGCAGATATATCCGATGCACGCGTCCGCCACGAACCGCAGCATCAGATGCTTGATGTACAGTCCGATGGAGAGCAACGTTTTCATGCCTGCCACATCATCCATTTCATCCGTCACCGTCTCAAAGTAAATCTGCTGCTGCCGTACACTGCGGTAGCAAATGCGATGCAGCTGTAAATATCCTTTCACGGAACGGAAGCGCGCATGTGCGGCGGCGCGCGCCCGGTCAAACTGCTCCGGGTCGATGCGTCCGGTGGTATAGCAGCGGCCGATGGCGCTGATATGCGACGCCTCCAAAAAGCTCAAAGCCCGCTTTTTGAAAAAGAAGCCCACCACCGCGCAAAGCACAAGCCACAGCACAAACAAAAACCACCCCAGCACCTTGGAGACAGGCATGGCAAGGCCGACGGTCAGTGCAAACACCCCTACCGCCAGTGCCATCATGAAAAAGCAAAGCCCGAATTTTATCCATGCAAAAACCCGGGTGCTGTGAAATACCGCGTAAGGTTTCATTTTTTCAAATGTCCTTTCATGATTTCGATCATGAATCTATTATAGCAATCTTTCGACAAAAAATCAAGTCTTTTCTTTGTCCCCGCCGCCGGGCGCCCGGTTGCGCCGCCCGCGCTTTTCTCAACGCAGATAAAGCGGCAGAAGAAAAGAGAACGCCGGGAGATTGCGCAAAACGCCGAACACCAGCAATGCCGCCACCGAGCCCCAGGTCAAAATCCGCAGCGCCACGCCGTTTTTTTGCAGGCAGGCGGGCTTTTTCCAAAGCCAGGCAAGCCCTGCGCAAAGCCAAATCGGCAACAGCACGGCGAGGGCAAGATTCTGCTGCACCGCCTGCCACGGCCGCAGCGCCAGCAGATCGGTGCAAAAATGAGAAATCCCGCAGCCCGGACAGGCAAAGCCCGTCAGCGCGCGAAACGGGCAGGGAAGATACCATCCCGTCAGACGGACAAACAGATAGTACACAGCGCCGATGCACAGCACCGCAAGGATCGGACGCAGATGCGCATACTTTTCGCGCCGCACGGCGGCACCCCCTTTCTTTTTGCCAAACGCACAGATGGAAGCACAGAGGGAAAAATGAAACAAAACCGTCAGGGACTTGCACAGGCGCGCGTCCCTGACGGCAAAAACACGGGTTTGTCTGCTCCCGCTCTCGGTGCGTTACACCAACTTGTTGATTTCGCTCTGCATCAGCGCCCAGGAAACGATGGAAAAGCCGAACAAGGACAAAACCAGATACAAAATGCCGGAATTGCCGGACGGCAAACCGCGCGCAGTCTTGATCTGATCAATCCGATCGCCCTGCTTGAAGAGCCAGTAGAGCTGATAAATATTACAGGTCAGAAGCGAGAACACAATCACCATTCCGCCGGAGGTCGCCGTGGGATCGCCGTACAGGGTGTTGAGATCCTCCGTCAGCGTGTACAGCCAGTACAAGCCGTAAATGCCGCAGGTGATAATCGACAGAATGATGCAAACCGCAATGTTCTTCTGCGATACCGGGGGCCGCTGCGGTGTGAAAGGCGCCTGATTCTGGGTGTTGTTGAACGAATTTGCGTTGCCCGCAGCACCTGTGGTGTTCTGAGCAGATTCAGGTGCGCCAAGGGGTGCGCCGCAGGATGCACAAAACTTCTCGTTGTCATTGACCTGTGCGCCGCATTTGCTGCAAAATGCCATGGTAAGAGTCCTCCTGATTGTTGATATTCAGTTTATGTTTCTATCATATCATATGCGCCATGTTCTGTCAACTGTTTTCTCCTATTTTCCTCCTTTTTTCCGGCTTTTTTCGGCAATTTTCCGCTTTACGCACGCACGCCGCCGATTTTGCCAAAAGCGTGCGGAGTGATTGACAAGCAGGGAAAAAATTGCTATAATTGTAGTAATCACCGTAATGCAAGCAGGAGGAGGAGCCCCGGCGCCGCCGGCGCTCCAACAGAACTTATGAACAATCGTGAAAAAACCATGGAAAAAATCGTCGCCCTGTGCAAAAACAGAGGCATCGTATACAGCGGCTCCGAGATCTACGGAGGCCTTGCCAATGCATGGGACTACGGCCCGCTGGGCGTAGAGCTGAAAAACAACGTCAAAAAGGCATGGCTGAAAAAATTCGTGCAGCAGTGCCCCTATAATGTGGGGCTTGACAGCGCCATCCTGATGAACCCCGAAACCTGGGTCGCCTCCGGGCATCTGGGCGGTTTTTCCGACCCTTTGATGGACTGCAAGGTGTGCAAAACCCGTCATCGCGCGGACAAACTCATTGAGGACTACGCCGCTGCAAACAACACCGATGACAATCCCGCCGGCTGGAGCGATGCGGAAATGCTCGCCTTTATCAAAGAGCATCACATCACCTGCCCCTCCTGCGGTTCTTCCGATTTTACGGATATCCGAAAATTCAACCTGATGTTCAAGACCTTCCAGGGCGTCACGGAGGATTCGTCCTCCACGCTGTATCTGCGCCCGGAAACGGCGCAGGGCATTTTTGTCAACTTCAAGAACATTCAGCGCACCACCCGCAAAAAGCTGCCCTTCGGCGTCGCGCAGGTCGGCAAATCCTTCCGCAATGAGATCACCCCCGGAAACTTTATTTTCCGGATTCGCGAATTCGAGCAGATGGAGCTGGAGTTTTTCTGCAAGCCCGGCACCGATCTGGAATGGTTTGCATACTGGCGCAATTTCTGCCATCAGTGGCTGCTGGATCTGGGCATCAAGGACGAAAATCTCCGCCTGCGCGATCACTCCGCGGAGGAGCTGTGCTTCTATTCCAAAGCAACCACCGACTTTGAATTTCTCTTCCCGTTCGGTTGGGGCGAGCTGTGGGGCGTTGCCGACCGCACCGACTATGACCTGACACAGCATCAGACCCACTCCGGCGAATCCATGGAATACTTTGATCCCGAGACAAACGAGCACTATATTCCTTATGTCATCGAGCCGTCTCTCGGCGCCGACCGCGTCACGCTGGCATTTCTGGTGGACGCATACGACGAGGAGGTTCTGGACGAAAAGGACACCCGCGTCGTGCTGCATCTGCATCCCGCGCTGGCGCCCTTCAAGGCGGCGGTGCTGCCCCTGTCCAAAAAGCTCTCCGCACAGGCAAGCGCCGTATATGAAACGCTCAGTGCGTCCTTCATGACAGATTTTGATGAGACGGGCTCCATCGGAAAGCGCTACCGCCGCCAGGACGAAATCGGTACCCCCTTCTGCATCACATACGATTTCGATTCGGAAAACGACGGCTGCGTCACCGTGCGCGACCGTGACACCATGGAACAGGTGCGCCTGCCCATTGCCTCGCTCACCGACTATATCAACGAAAAAATTGCATTTTAACCGCTGGCCGCGCAGCGGCAAGCATCCCCCCGCTTGTTCCGGCTCTGCCGGGTACATCACACACAAAAAAGCACCGCGAACGCATCCCGTCCGCGGTGTTTTTATTTTTTCCCCGCCGCGCGCATCAGGACGCTTTGCCGACCCGCAGCACCACGGCAGACAGATCATCCGCTTTTCCGTCTCCGCGGCTTGCCGCGCGGCTGACAATGCGATCTGCCATGACCTGCGCATCGGCGGCGGGCTCCAGCACCAACAGCTGGCACAGCCATGCCCCCTGCTCATGATCGGCAGCGACCCCGTCGCTGACCAGCACGATCATATCCCCCTCCTGCACCGCAAAGCCCGTCTGCCGTGCGCTGACCTGTTCCAGAATCCCCACCGGGGGCGTTGCGGATGCGATCCGATACACCTTTTCGCCCCGCACAAGATAGGAGGGCGCCGCGCCGCTCTTGACAAAGGACGCCTGACCGTTGAGCAAATCCAGCTGCAGCAGATCCACAGTTGTGGTACATTCCGTCTGCCGGCTGCGCAGAAAATGGTTCAGCATTTCCAGCGTGACCGCCTTGGAATTGCCCGCCATCAGCATCTGCTCAGTAAACATCGCGCAGATCTGCGCCGTCACCGACGCCTCTCTGCCGCTGCCCATCCCGTCGCTGAGCAGTGCGTAAAAATAGTCCTCCTTGTTTTGAAATACATTGACCACATCGCCGCCCACCGGCTCGTTTTCCTTTTTGTTCTGCGCGCTGCCCCACTGCACGGTATACTGCGGCACGCTGTTGACCGTCATGGTGAGCTGATCGTTTTTCATATCAAACAGCGGCGTGGCATAGCGCATACCCGCGAGCTTTTCCAACGCTTCGCGCAGGTCCTGCGTGCCGAGACGCAGCGCGTGCATGTCCACACCCGTCGCCACAATGTTTTTCTTTCGGTCTCCCAGCACCGCAAAATCCCGCACGCGGAAGTCCATGCGTTCCATGGTGCGCTGCATTTTCGCCCCCAGCACACTGTCCCGGCGGTATGCCCGCGTGTTCTCTTCGATTGCGGCTGTCAGCATCCGCGCCATGTTTTCATAATCCCGCGCGAACACACCGATTTTATCCACCGCGGCACTCCCGGCAAACAAACTGCGCACCTGCCGGTTCAGTGCCGCGGTCATATCCTTGACATAGCGGCATTTCCGATATAGTTCCGGCGGAAAATCGCCCTCCTCCAGCCGGCCCTCTTCACACAGCAGGGACGAAATGCGGAAAATATCCCGTTCCCGCTCCGACTGCCGTCCCTCCCAGCACTGCCGATAGCTGCTGCACCGGCTGCACCAGTGCTCCATTACCTCTTCGCAACTCTCCCGCACGCTTGGCAGCGAGGGGCGCTGCGCGCGCAGCGAAAGGGAATAAAAGGTCTCCGAGAGCTTTGACAGAACGCCGGACAGCGTATCCAGCTTCTCTACCATGTCCGTCTGCTGCTTTGACAGCATTTTCGCGGCAATTCCGTCCGCCATTCCGCTCTGCGCATCGCTCCCCGCGAACCATTTCGGCGCAGGCAGCCGCTCCCATACACACAGCGGATAAAACAGCGCCGCGGCAATAATCAAATCCGGAACAACGCCGCGCAGCGCGGAAAAGTGCCCGATATACACGGCATATCCGCCGCCGCACAGCAACGCGCCGATGACCGCCGCTGCCGCACCCAGTCGCCACAGCGCCCCGCTGATCAGTCCCGCCAGTGCAAACAGAGGCGCGTATATCATATCACACGCCATCCCCACAAAAATCCCCGTTACGCCGCCGCGCAGCAAACCGCCGCTTTTTGAAACGTACAGCGCGGCAAAAAAGGCAAACAGCGTCTGCAAAGAAATGCCGCCGACCGTGATGCCCGCAAGCGAAAGCGTCAGCACATAAAGCAGCGACAGATAACCAAGCTCCCCGCGCTGTCCGGCGGTGATACCGTCCATCGTCCCGGAAAACAGATAGGTAAACGCGCCGCAGGCAGCAAACAAAAACAGATATACCGCCAAAAAGGAAAGATCCTGCCCGCCGGAAACGCCCACGCCGATCGCGGCAACCGACGCCGCCAGTCCCGCAATGCCGCACCGCAGCAGGATGTTCTCACAGAACATCCCCGACGGAAACAGATACGCCAGCAAAAGCATCCCCTTGCTTTTTTTGCCGCGCGCCGCCTTGTCCGGCGCTTCCGCTTCCGGCGCGTCCAGCGACTGTTCCCACAGCAGATATCTGCCGACCGTGTAGCGCACGCTCATCGCGCATAAGGCAGCCAGCACATAGGGAAGGGTGGGCACCTGCGGCGTCAGCGCCCCCAGCAGTACGCCCGCAAAAGCAAACCACACGCCTCTGCCGGCACAGCACAGATATGCCAAACCGAAGGGAAAGGTTCCCCACGCGGCGGCGGTTCGGCTGAAGAGAAAGGCTATCCCCATATGTAAAAAGCCCTCTCCGGCCAGCCGCAGCAGCCGCAGCGTTTCTCCGCGCCGGCGCACCGCGTTTTCCCGATCTGCTCCCGCCGCCGTATCCAGGCCCCGTACATACCGCTGTGCCGCCCGGCGCAAGGCATACTGCGCGCGCCGAAGCAGCAGCGGCCGTTTTGCTCCGGTGTTCTTCCCGTCTTCCCGATTCTGACGAACATCCTGCTGTGTCATGATTTTTTACTCCTTTTCCCTGTTTTTTCACTTCTTTGTGCTGCTATTTTAACACCGCATATACCGCACCTGCGTCA
>DBGFNI010000132.1:0-11343 GCA_048527645.1 Eubacteriales bacterium
AAGCATGTTCCGACAGGGGCAGCCCGCCCGAAACACGGTGCATCGCCGCTCGCACGGTATGTCCGCTGCTGCGGCGCGCCGATCTCTCTGCGCGCACTGCAAGGATTCCCCCCCCAAAAAAAGTCGGGCGGTATTTTTTCCCTGCCGGAAAAGACGAAAAAACAAACAGAAAGGTATTTGATTGCATGAAACGTATTCTGACACTGATATTAACAGTCGCCATGCTGCTCAGCACCGCAGCACTGATTCCCGTGTCAGCAGAGCAGACGGTTGCTACCGACGGCTTTGTTGACGTCGCGGACGACTTTTGGGGAAAGGACGCCATCGACTGGGCGGTTCAGGCTGAAATTACCAACGGCATCGACGCAACGCACTTTGCTCCCGACGCGTCCCTGACCCGGGCGCAGTTTGTCATGTTCTTAAGCCGCGTGGCCCAGCTGCTGCGCTACGACACGGGAAACAATCTGGAGGAATATCCCTTTACGGATGTCAAGCTGGGCTCCTGGTTCCGCGATCCCGCCTTCTGGGCATATGAAAACGGCATCGTCACCGGAACCGGCAAAAGCCCGGACGGCAAAGAGTATTTTTCGCCTGACAGCCCCATCTCCCGTCAGGAGATGGCTGTTATGGTTGACCGTTTTCTGACCAAATACATCGGCGTTACCCGCGGCTTATCGGGCGGCGCAAGTTACCCCGATCAGGCAAAAATCGCCTCCTGGGCAGAGAGCGCATCGGCGTCCATGCAGTATACCGGGCTGATCCGCGGCGATACCAACGGCAACTTCATGCCGCTGGGACAGACCAGCCGCGCCGCCGCCGTCACGGTGATTCAGCGCCTGTATGAGCTGGTGGTCGGCGACGTTCTGACCGACCGCGACGGCAATGATTACGACGGCACATCCTACAGCCGCATCTTCCGGCTGAGCAAGTATGAAACCTATGAAAACCTTGACGGATTTCTCACACAGGACGCAGACGCGACCGAAGAGATCGGTACATACACCTGCGGACGCTTCTCCGTCACCGCAACGCTGGGTCAGAGCGGTTCGATTGCTCTCACTTCTCCCGACGCGGCGGAGGCATACCGGGCCTTTGATCTCTCCGCGTATGCAGAAAAGGACGGTCGGGAGCACACCTATGACCTGATCTGGCTTGACAACAACATGTATGTCTTCTTTGTTGACGGCATTGAGGTGCACCGCGTGGGAGACGAATATGTCGCGCCGGTGGCTGACACCCAGCCCGCCACGCTTTCCCTTACGGGTGAAATGCGCGTTGACAGCGTCAGCGTTTACCGCTATGTCGATCTCACGCCCTTTGGAAAGCACGGCGCTTTGCACACCCGTGGCAACAAGCTGCTGGACAGCAACAATCAGCAGTATATGATCAACGGTCTGCATATCTTCAACGGCGGCAGCGAACTGAAATATTGCAGCTATGAATCCATGAAGTGGCTGCGCGACGACTGGGGCATCGACTGCATCCGCGTCGCCTCCGTTCTTGACGAGATGGGCTACGGAGTGCACGGCATTGTTGCCGGATCGGATGATGAAATCGCGCAGATGAAGCAGAACATCATCGACGCCGTAGACACGGCAGAGAGCCTTGGCATGTATCTGATTATCGACTGGCACGGACTGGACGAATCGCGTCGGTATGACAATCCCGATGTCACCATGGAACGCGCCGATCCCAATCTTTACCTGCCTGAGGCAAAAGAATTCTTTGCACAGATGTCCGAGCGCTTTGCCGCATGCGATCACGTGATCTATGAATTGTACAACGAGCCGCTTTCCGGCAAGGGCACCTATCCTGACGATTATGACGCGGCATATGCATACGCTTGGCAGCGCATCAAGGAATTCTCCGAGCAGCTGATCCCGATCATCCGGGAGAACGATCCCAACGCGCTGATTCTGGTTCCCTCTCCTTCCGCATGCCAGCAGCCCCAGCTTTGCGCAAAGGATCCCATTGACAGTGAAAACATCGTCTACACCATGCACTTCTACGCAGGCGTGCACGGCGAGTGGCTGGTTCAAAATACGCAGAATGCTCTGAGCGCCGGCTTGCCTGTTTATATCAGTGAATTCGGTCGGTGGGACGACGGCGTTCTGACCGAAAGCGACACAGACTACAATTCCATGTCCTTGTGGCTCCGCTCTGTCGAAAAGATGTCGCTTTCCAACTGCTTATTCTCGCTGGGGCGCGGCGATGACGACAGGCACGCGCTGCTCAATCCGAGCGTCGGCGATCTGCTCTCCGGCTGGACGGATGATCAGCTCAACCCCACCGGCAGATATATGCGTCACTGGTACCGCCGGCAGGCAGGTCTGGAATAATTATTTTACAAAATTTCAAAAGCATCCCGAAATCAAAACTTCACTGTAAATATACAGAAAGGCACAAGCAATGCAAGATATCAAATTCCCGCAGTCTCTGAAAAGCGATCCGTATATGATCAAAGCAAAGGAGGAACGTGCCAAGCGGCTGAGCGACCCGCTGGTTCCGCGCTATCATTACGTCGTCTCCTCCGAATATATGAACGACCCCAACGGCTTGTGCTGGTATCGCGGCGCATGGCATCTGTTTCACCAGCTGCTGGACAGCTCCGGCAACCGGGAATGGAACTGGGCACATGCCGTGAGCACCGACCTGGTGCATTGGCATGAGCTGCCCCTGGTCATCACGCCTGACCCGGAGGGTGGCAATGAAAAGTCCAGCTGGTCGGGAACCGTCTGCGTCAACGGCGACACAGCGGTTGCGATGTATTACGGCTATCACGGCGACATGGGGCTGTACTGTCAGACCAGCACAGACCCCCTGCTGCTGCAATGGCGCCGCATCAAAACCGGCGCATGCGTCCCCTGCGGCGGAGAGGGGCCGGAATACGCGCGCATTCCCTATGCCGTATTTCCCGCGGTGTACGATCCGTGCATCTGGTTTGAGGACGGCAGATACTATGCGCTCTCCGCAGGCGTTTCGTTTCTGAAAAACGGCGCACGCGTGCGCGAGGAATATCTGCTCACCTCCGAGGATCTTGTGCACTGGGAATATCTGCATCCCTTCCTCAAAAACGACCGCTTCGGCTCCGTCTGTGACGACGGCGCGTGCCCGTATTTTGTCAAATTCGGCGAGGATATGCGCATGCTGCTCACCTTCAGCCACGGCAACGGGCCGGAATATATGATCGGCTATCTGGATAAATCCGACTGGAAATTTGACGTGACCGGCGGCGCGCGCATCAACCCCTGTTCAAAAGACGGCGGCTACATGGCGCCGACCGCCTATGCCGATCCCTCCGGCGACGGCAGCGTCCGAGCATTTTATGTCATGCACATGGCGGGCGCCGTTTCCTGCATGAGTCTGCCGCACACGATCACGCCGGACAGCCGAAATACAGGAATTGCTGTCGCGCCGGCAAAGGAACTGGAATCCCTGCGCAAAAACGAGCGCTCCCTGCCCAAGACAACTTACCCCGCTGATACCGAGACGGTGATTGACATCGCGCAGGGGGACTGTGTTGAAATCGACATCTCCCTTTCCCTCGAACCGAAAAATGCGGTGCAGCTGCGCCTGCTCCGCTCCCCCGACGGCGCACATTACACCGCGCTCACGCTGTACCCCGACCGCGGACTGCAATGGCGCGACGAGGACGAGTGGCACAAAGACAGCGTCATCACACTCGACAGCACAAAAGGCTCACGCCGCGAATGGATCAGCGCGCCGGAATCCCTCAGCTTCCCGAAGAAGGACTGGGAGCCGATCCGACTGCGTATCTTCATCGACCGCAGCGTTGTCGAGGTCTTCACCCTGACCGGCCAGTCTGTCGGACGTCGCGTGCTGCCTGAGACCGGGTGGGATACCTTTTCCATCTGTCCGATCAACGGCGAATGCACCGTCGATTCCCTGACGGTATGGGATTTGGACGACATCAACGCCGCCGCATCCGATATCGATGCATAACTGTTCGGCTGTCGCACGACTTACGTCTGCGGCAGCCGTTTTTTCTTGTTCTGCATTGCACAAAAACCGTCGAGATTTTGAAAAAAGCATGCAGTGTCATGGTCACAGAGCGAAACGGACAGCCGCGGCAGGCTGGCAACGATCAGACACGCGGATATACCGCGCGGCACGCCGCGAAAAAGCGCTGACGCCGCAGCCTCTGCAAATCACGCGAGCAATACATGATGAAAAATATTACCGGGGAAATATCCGTCTGCGGATATTTCCCCGCTTTTTGTCCCACCGCAAATGCAAGCGCTCGCCCGTATTCGGCGGCAGGGTGCAATGCGCCGCTGAAAAAGCACAGAAAAAATGCGTCAGGTACTTGACAGAGGTCGCTTTTCGTCGTATAATAAAACAAACGTTGCATAACACTCGATGCATAACATCCGTTTTATAAAAACAAAAGGAGTGATAGCATGCCGCCGAAACCGAGATATTCCCGCGAAGAAATCCTGTCCACAGCACTGGATATGGTGAGTGAAAACGGGATGGAAGTGCTGACCGCACGCGAGCTTGCCAACCGTCTGGGCACCTCGACGCGCCCGATTTTCACCGCATTTCAAAACATGGAGGAGATTCGCACCGAGGTACGCCGCGCCGCCATGCGCCGGTATGATTCCTATACGCAGATTGCCGTCGACTACACCCCCGCGTTCAAGAAGTTCGGCACGCAGATGATCCGTTTTGCGCGGGAAGAGCCAAAACTGTTCCAGCTGCTGTTCATGTCTGCCGGCGGCGAGGCAAAAACCTTTGACCAGGTGTTTGTTACATTGGGCGATACCGCCGTGATGTGTATCGGTCTGCTGCAAAACGATTATGCGTTGTCATACGAGGACGCGATGCTCTTCTTCCGCCACATCTGGATTCACACCTACGGCATTGCCGCCCTGTGTGCGACCGGGGTTTGCACCTTTACGGAGGATGAAATCAACGATATGCTCGGTCAGGACTTTTTGGCGATGCTGATGCGCATCAAATCCGGCGATATGCGCGCCCCCACCGTGCATCCCGTCCCCAAAGACGAAGGAATCCCCGCAAAAGAGATTCTCCGGCACTTGCCGTGATGCGCCAGTACGAAAAGGCTCTGTTTGCGCGTCCGCTTTAAACCATCAATCAATTCTGTTGCATACGATAGGAGAAAACCATGCTAAACATTTCACACCTAACCAAAACTTACGGCGAAAAAAAGGCCGTAAACGATCTTTCGCTGCACATTCAGCCCGGAGAAATCTACGGATTTATCGGACACAACGGCGCAGGAAAAACAACCACGCTCAAGGCGTGCTGCGGCATCCTGCAATTTGACAGCGGGGAGATTTTCATCAACGGGCTTTCCCTGCGGGAAGACCCGCTGGCTTGCAAGGCGCAAATTGCCTATATTCCCGACAACCCGGATCTGTACGAATTTATGACAGGTATTCAGTTTCTGAATTTTGTTGCAGATATTTTTCGCGTCAGTGCAGCCGACCGGGAGAGCCGCATCCGAAAATACGCCGACGCCTTTTCTCTCACCGCAGATCTTGCACAGCCGATTTCCGCATATTCGCACGGTATGAAGCAAAAGCTTGCCGTCATCTCAGCCCTGATTCATCAGCCCAAGCTGATCATCATGGATGAACCGTTTGTAGGGCTTGACCCCAAGGCATCGCATCTGCTCAAGGAATGCATGCGTGAAATGTGCGACAGCGGCAGCGCGATCTTCTTCTCCACTCATGTTTTGGAGGTGGCGGAAAAGCTGTGCGACAAGGTTGCCATCATACAAAACGGCACGCTGATCCGTTCCGGTACGATGGAAGAGGTCAAGGGAGATACCTCTTTGGAAAACGTGTTTTTGCAGTTGGAGGAGCAGCCGTGATCAAAGCAATCTTCAAAAAACAAATGATGGAGGTTTTCAGCTGGGTTTTTCAAAACAAAAAATCCGGCAAAAACCGCTCCAAAAGCGGCGTGGTGATCTACACGCTGCTCTATTTGGCGATCTTTGCCTGTCTGGGCTGGATTTTTTACATTGCGGCAGACACGCTCTGCACTCCGCTGATCGACGCGCATTTCGGCTGGCTGTATTTTGCCGTCATGGGACTGATCGCTCTGATGCTCGGTGTGCTGGGCAGCGTGTTTTCCACCTATACGGGTCTGTATCAGGCGAAGGACAACGACTTTTTGCTTTCCATGCCTGTCCCGCCGCCCGTGATTCTCGCCGCGCGCCTTTCCGGCGTATATCTGATGGGGCTGATCTATGAGCTGATTGTTGCCGTCCCGACACTGATCGTATGGTACCTAAACGCACAAAACACCCTGCGCAGCATTCTTTTCACCCTGCTGCTGCCGCTATTGCTGTCTGTTCTGGTTTTGGTTCTGTCCGCCGCGCTGGGATGGGTGGTCGCACTGATCGGCAGCAGACTCAAGAATAAAAACGCAAAGAACTTTATCGTTGTCATTTTCTCGCTTGTCTTTATCGTCGGTTATTACTATCTGTACGGACGCGCATTCTCTATTTTACAAAGCATTATTGCGGCGCCGCAAGCGCTTGGCAGCGTTATAAAAAGCGCACTGTATCCGCTGTATTGCATGGGACGCGGGGCAGAAGGCGATGTGCCCGCCATGCTGATTTTCATCGCCTTCACAGCAGTGCTGTTCGCCATCACCTATGCAATTCTCTCTCTGAGCTTTTTACGGCTTGCAACCGAGCGCAGGGGAGGGGGAAAGGCGCGCTGCAAAGCGCGGTTCACCGCGGCGCGCTCCGCTCAGACGGCGCTTTTGCAAAAAGAGCTGCGCCGTTTTTTGGGCAGCTCCAATTACATGCTCAACTGCGCGCTGGGCATTCTTCTCATGCTTGCAGCAGCGGTTTATCTGCTCATCCGTCAGCGCACGGTGATGCAGCTGATGCACAGCGTGTTTTCCGGGTATGAGGAGATTCTCTATCTGCTCGGGACCTGCGCGCTGTGCCTGTTTACCTCAATGAACATTATCACCGCGCCGTCGGTCTCGCTGGAGGGGAAAAACCTCTGGATCGTCCAGTCCTTCCCTGTCCCCGGCGCAAGCGTGCTGACAGCAAAGCTCAAACTGCACCTGCTGCTGACGCTCATCCCCGCCGCACTTCTCACCGCCGCCGTGGAATGGGTGCTGCGGCCGACCGCTGCTTTCGCGGTGATGATTCCCATCGCCGTTGCCCTGTTTATTCTCTTCAGCGCGCAGATGGGTCTGGTGCTCAATCTGAAACTGCCGAACCTTCACTGGACCAACGAAGTGGTTCCGATCAAGCAGGGCATGAGTGTGATGCTGTCCCTGTTCGGGGGCTGGGCATTTCTCTGCCTGTTGGCAATCGCTTACTGGCTGCTGTCAAAGTGGGTATCCGCATCGGTGTTTCAGCTTTCCATAATCCTCCTTTTGCTGCTCGGCAGTCTTTTGCTGCAGCGCTGGCTGAACACCCGCGGCGCACGCATTTTCGAATCGCTCTGACCGCGGCAGCGTTCGCGCACCTGGTCATTGCGTCCCCGCTGCCTTTTTGATACCGTGCAATGCTTCGCGCCAGAATAGGCAGCCTGCGGTGATTGGCGCGCTGACTTTTTCATTTGAACCGATGCCGGCGCGACGGGGCTCTCCCGCGCAATGCGCCGGCGGATGACAGAACGGAGTTGTACTATGAATCCAATCATTGAAATCGAACATTTATACAAGCGCTTCGGCGAAGTCGAGGCTGTGAAGGACTTGAGTTTCAGCGTCCGGGAAGGTGAACTTTTCGCCTTTTTGGGCATAAACGGAGCCGGAAAATCCACCACCATCCATATCATGTGCTCGCAGCTGCCTAAGGACAGCGGCAATGTGCGCATCGCCGGAACGGATCTGGATCGGGATTCCGATGCAGTCAAGCGCATGCTCGGTGTTGTCTTTCAGAATTCCGTCTTGGATCGCGCGCTTACGGTGAAAGATAATCTGGAAAGCCGCGCCGCGCTGTACGGCATTTCGCCCAAAGAAGCAAAAAGCAGAATTCGAGAGCTCTCCGAACTGCTCAACTTTGAAGATCTGATGAAGCGCACAGTGGGCAAGCTCTCCGGCGGACAGCGCAGACGCATCGATATTGCGCGCGCCCTTTTGCACCGACCGAAAATTCTCATTCTGGATGAGCCGACCACCGGACTGGATCCTCAAACCAGAAGCCTGTTGTGGGAGGTTATCGCGGGTTTGCGCCGCGACGAAAATCTCACGGTGTTTCTGACCACGCACTATATGGAGGAGGCGGCAGACGCCGACCATGTGGTCATACTGGACAGCGGTAAAATTGCCGCGCAGGGCACCCCCCTCTCACTCAAAAACGCTTACACCGGCGATCACATCACCCTGTACGGTACAACGCAGGAGCAGGTTGAGACGCTCGGCATCCCATTCGTGCAGCAGCACGGCGCATACCGGGTCATGGTACCCGACACCGCCGCGGCAACCGCGTTGATTTGCGCGCATCCGGAAATTTTTCGTGATTATGAAATCGTCAAAGGAAACATGGACGATGTGTTTTTAGCCGTGACCGGCAAAAAGCTTGCAGGAGGTACTCAAAAATGAATCTGCTCCTCGCTATGATCAAACGTAACACCAAGCTGTTCTTTAAGGACAAAGGGATGTTTTTCACTTCCCTGATCACGCCGCTGATTCTTTTGGTGCTGTACGGCACATTTTTAAGCAATGTGTATGAGGATACCTTTCGCTCTGCTTTGTCCGCGTCGGGTGCCGCTGCATCTGACAGCCTAATTCTCGGCTGTGTCGGCGGAGAGCTGGTCTCCTCCCTGCTTGCTGTCTGCTGCGTCACCGTCTCCTTTTGCTCCAACATGCTGATGGTGCAGGACAAGGTCACGGGCGCGCGGGGAGATCTGACCATCGCGCCGGTCAAGGGCGCAGCACTTGCGCTGAGTTACTACCTTTCCACACTGCTCTCAACGCTGCTTATCTGCTACACGGCAATGGCGGCATGCCTCTTGTATCTCTCCCATGTCGGATGGTATCTCTCTGTCGCAGATGTCGCGCGCATCGCGCTGGATGTCTTTTTGCTTGTCATGTTCGGCACGGCGCTGTCCAGCATCATCAACCATTTTCTCACCAGTCAGGGACAGATTTCGGCTGTGGGAACCATTGTCAGCGCGGGCTACGGCTTTATCTGCGGTGCATATATGCCCATTTCACAGTTTTCCGACTCTCTGCAAAAGGTCATTTCTTTTCTGCCGGGAACCTACGGCACCGCACTGCTGCGCAACCACGCACTGCGCGGCGTATTTTCGGAGATGGGAAACCAGGGCTTTCCGCCGCAGATTGTCAAGGCAATCCGTGACTCAGTGGACTGCAATTTGTACTTTTTTGAGAAATCGGTTTCCCAGTCTGTCATGTATCTCATTCTCGTCGGCACCGTCTGTCTGCTGCTCGCACTCTATGTGCTGCTCAATGCACTGCACCCCCAGCGAAGCAAGTCTGCCTCGCAAAAACGTAAAACACACAAAGTCTGATCTTCGCCGCCGGAACGGATCAAACCGAAAACAGTATCCGCTATCCCACATACATATTATATCTGAACGATCACGGTGGTATCTATGAAAGAAAAATCAAGCATAACTTCTCTGCTCTCCGCCTACGGACGGGCATACCACGCAAAAAACGCGTCCAATCCGGTCTTTTTTGATGACAAAGCCGCGGCGCTTATGACGCAAGAAGAATACCGCACCATTTCTAATTACATACTGGATGGGATCGACTTCATCGCGCCCGGTCAACGAGATACCTTCTCAAGTGACGAGGAGGCGCTGCGATATCAGGTGCACACGCAGATTGCGCCCACGCCACTCGCGCGTGCCGCATTTTGTGAAGAAAGCATGCAAATCGCCGCGCACACCGGCACAGAACAATTTGTGATTCTCGGCGCAGGACTGGATACCTTTGCCTTCCGCCATCCGGATGTTGTCGCTTCGCATCTGATCTTTGAGGCAGATCACCCCCTGACACAGGAGGATAAACTCGATAGAATCCGGCGTGCCGGCTGGGAAATCCCGCACAATCTGAAGTTTGTCCCTGTAGATTTTTCCGTTGACGACGTCGGGGCTTGTCTGCTTCGCGCCGGTTTGGATCCCAAAAAGAAAACCTTCTTTTCCTGGCTGGGCGTCAGCTATTTTCTCTCCCCTGAGCAAATCCGCGTCATGCTCTCCTCCATCCGCGCCGTCTGTGCCGAAGGCAGCACGCTGCTGTTTGACTACGCAGATCAGGGACTCTTTTCCTCCGATGTGCGCCGCGTGCAGAATATGATTGCCATGGCGGTCGCAGGCGGAGAGCCGATGCTCTCCTACTTTTCCGAGGAAGAGTTGGTAAAACTGTTAGAGCCTTTTTCGTTTCTCGTATACGAATTGATCACGCCGCCGCAGATAGATAGCCGCTGGTTTTCCGACAGTTCGGATATCCGCGCTTTTGAGCATGTCAATTTTGCAACCGCCGTGTACAAGCCCATGAATACCGCTTTGCACGGATAAAAACAAAACACGCCCGCCGCTGCATCCCCAACAGACCGGGGATCGCAGCGGCGGGCGGATTCTTTTTGTCAATGATACGGTTTGTTTTACACGTTCATAATCACGGGTAAAATCATCGGGCGGCGCTTTGTGCGGCTGAACAAAAACTTGCTCAAATCGTCCTTCACGCTGTTTTTGATGTGATTCCAATCGACCGCTCCTGTCTCAAAGCAGCGTTCGATGGCGCTGAGCGCAATCTTACGTACCTCTTCCATCAGTTCCTCGTTCTCGCGCACATAGACAAACCCGCGCGAAACGATGTCCGGCCCGCTGATGAGCATGCCGGCGTTCGCATCAATCGACGCCACCACTACAATCAGACCGTCCTGTGCCAGATGCCGGCGATCACGCAGCACGATGTTTCCGACGTCTCCCACGCCCAGGCCATCCACCAGAATTTTGCCGGACGGAACCGTGCCGTTAAACTTCGCCTCGTTTTTCCCGACCTCAAGCACTTTGCCGATTTCGGGAATGAAAATATTTTCCGACGGAATGCCGACTTCCTCCGCCAATTCTTTGTTCTGCATCAAATGACGCTCTTCTCCGTGAATCGGCATAAAAAACTTCGGCTTTAACAGTGCCATCATCATTTTCAGTTCCTGCTGACAGCCGTGCCCGGATACATGGACGTCCGCAATCGAATCGTTGACAACCGTCACGCGCTTGCGGGAAAGCTCATTGATGATATTTCCCACCAGTTTCTCATTGCCGGGAATTGCCGTCGCACTGATCACCACCACATCAGATGTGCCCAGTACCACCTTGTCGTGTGCAGAAAAGGCCATCCGATACAGTGCACTCA